>SLEY01000202.1 GCA_007124535.1 Planctomycetaceae bacterium | reverse complement strand
ATCTTCCGGCCTTACGGGTTCGGCGACGACGTGTCGGAGAGCGGCGTGCTGATCGAAGCCCTGCGGGCCGGCGTCCGGGATTTCCTCCGCCGTCCGGTCTCGACGACGGAACTGCGCACGCTGATCGACAATCTGGCCGACGGGGCCGCACTGGGCGGCGGCGTGGCCGAGAAGACGTTCGGCCGGGTGGTCACCTTCATCAGCAATAAGGGCGGGGTGGGCAAATCGACGCTGGCCGTCAATGCCGGGGTGGGGTTGGCCTTGCGGCATCCGGGGCGAGTGCTGTTGATCGACGCGTCCTTGCAGATGGGCGTGGCTTCGTCGCTGTTGGACGTCCAGCCCGAATCGACGCTGACCGACTTGGCCCACGAACGCGACCGCCTGGACGGTACGATGATCCGGCAAGCGGCCACCACGCATTCCAGCGGGTTGTCCCTGTTGCCCGCGCCCCGCGATGCGATCGAGGCGATCGACGTGGATGACACGCTGATCGCGCGGGTGATCACGTTGGCGCGCCGAACTTACGATTATGTGATCATCGACACGTTTCCGATGTTCGACCGCGTGATCGTCGCGGCCCTGGACCTGAGCGACCGGGCTTATGTGGTGGTGGAGAATGTGGTGCCGACGCTGTTGGGCGCCGTGCGCCTGCTGGATGTCTTGGATCGGATCGGGTTTCCGGCCGAGCGCCAGCGGCTGATCATCAACCGCCAGCAACGGATCGGCGGCAATTTGCCGCTGGCCGATGTGGCGGACCGCCTGGCCCGAAACATCGATTACGTGCTGCCGTTCGACAAGCGGGTGATCGTTGCGGCGAATGCGGGCGAACCGATCGCGTTGCACCCCTTGCGTTTCGGGCGGTTTTCGCGAGGGCTGCAGCAGTTGGTGGCGGAGATCGAATCCTTGGGGCGGACGGGCGCGAGCGCGACGTGAACGAGAACGAAACCGGGAGCGGCGATGTGGTTGCCAAACCTGCCTTCCACCGACGCGGGGTCGGTGGGGTGGTTGATTGGAGGTTGATTGACGTGGACAATTCGGTGGAGCGTGATCCGCGGCAGGCGTTGTCGCGAGCCAGTTTGGCGTTGCCGCGGGACCATGTGCGTACGGTGTCCAAGCGGACGACGACGGCCGCGGGGATGGCCGCGCCGACGGCGGCGCCGGGGCCGCCCCGTTCGGCGGCGGTGTCGTATCTCCGGATCAAATCCGACCTGCATCAGCAGTTGTTGACGGATCTGGACCGCCGCAATTTGATCAATGCGGGCGAAGAGCAGTTGGCCGAAGTGGTCGAGGACTTTGTGGACCAGGCGCTCCAACTGCAGGAACTGCCGTTGAACGACAACGAGCGCCGCCAATTGGTGGACGACCTGTTGGAGGAGACGCTCGGCGTGGGGCCGCTGGCCCCGCTGTTGGCCGATCCGGCGGTGACGGACGTGTTGGTGAACGGCCCGTACCGCGTCTATATCGAACGGTTCGGTCATTTGGAAAAGACCGACGTCCGGTTCCGCGATACGGAGCATCTGGTGCGAATCATCCAGCGGATCGCTGCCCGGGTGGGGCGGCGCATCGACGAGGCGTCGCCGATGGTCGATGCCCGGTTACCCGACGGCAGCCGGGTGAACGCCACCTTGCCGCCGGTGACGATCGATGGTCCCACGCTGTCGATCCGCCGTTTCGGCCGCCGGCGTTTGCGGCGCGAGGAGTTGATGAATCTGGGCATGTTCTCGGCCGCGATGCGTGATTTTTTGGAAGCCGTCGTGCGGGGGCGGAAGAATCTGCTGATCTCCGGCGGTACGGGGTCCGGGAAATCGACCTTCCTGGGTGCGGCGGCGGAAGCCGTCCCGGACCGCGAGCGGATTGTGACCATCGAGGATGCGGCGGAACTGATTTTGGACCAGCAGCATTTGGTGCGGATGGAGACCCGGCCGCCGAATGTCGAGGGGTTAGGGCGGATCACGGCCCGGGACCTGGTGATCAACGCCCTGCGGATGCGGCCGGATCGGATCATCGTGGGCGAAGTCCGCGGCGGCGAGGCGCTGGACATGCTGCAGGCGATGAACACGGGGCACGACGGCAGTTTGACGACCATCCATGCCAACAGCCCGCGGGATGCCTTGGCCCGCCTGGAAACCATGGTCCTGATGGCCGGGCTGGAGTTGCCGTCGCGGGCGATTCGTGAACAGATCGTCTCGGCGATCCCATTGATCGTCCACGTCCGCCGCTACGAGGATGGAGTGCGTCGAGTGCAGACGATCGCGGAGATCACGGGCATGGAGGGCGATACGCCGCAGTTGCAGGATGTCTTCGTCTTTCGCCCCCAGGCCGGCTCGGGCAAACGCCTGGTGGGCAGCTTCGTGCCCACGGGGGTCGTGCCCCGGGTGGTGGAGCAACTGCGGGCCGAGAATCACTTGGTTCCCCTGCATCTGTTTCAGCCGGGGGCGTGATGATCGAAGCGATGCTGTTCACAGGTTGGCTGCTGGTTCTGGCACTGATCGTCGTCGGTTGGCGGTCCTTGCGGTGGCGCGAAGCGGCTTGGCAGCGGCTGGCCGCCGGGGCTTCGCTGCCCGAAGCCGGCGTGCGCCCACCCGTTGCCGGGCGGCGATTGCAGCGGCGCTGGTTCCTGGCGCCCCCCCTGCTGGCGATCGCCACTGTCGGCCTGGCCTGGCTGGTCCTGGGACTTCGGCTGCCCTACCTGATCGCCATCGGACTGCTGGTCGGGTTGTTGACGCGACAGCTGGAGGTGATGGCGGCCGAACGGCTTGTCGGACAACTGGAAAGCCAGTTGGCGGACGCCATCGATATCATGATCGGGGCCGTCGGAGCGGGGGCCAGCGTCAATGGGGCACTGGATGCCGCACTGGTCGAAGCCCGCGGGCCCCTGCGCCCCTATCTGGAAGAACTCGCCGGACGCATTCGGCTGGGCGATGAACCGGCCGAGGTGTTTCGTTCGCTTGCCGAGCGGGTGCCGCTGGAAACATTCCTCCTGTTCACCTCCGCCCTCTCCGTCCATTGGGAGGTTGGCGGCCGATTGACCGCGACGTTGACCGTCGTCGGCCGCACAATCCGCGATCGGCTGGAAACCTCCCGACGCATTCGCTCGAATACGGCCCAGTCCCAGTTGTCCACGCTGGCCGTCCTGGGCC
Source organism: Planctomycetaceae bacterium (assembly GCA_007124535.1). Lineage (GTDB taxonomy): Bacteria > Planctomycetota > Planctomycetia > Pirellulales > Pirellulaceae > SLMF01. The sequence continues at coordinate 3,191 of SLEY01000202.1, read as the reverse complement.
TGACCTATTTCATCGCCGCCATCGTCTGGCGGAACAGCCCCCAGCAAATGGCCGAGTTCGTCACCTCGACCGTCGGCAGCTGGCTGGTCGCCGCCTCCGTTGTCCTGCAGGCGGCTGGGATTACTTGGATGAATTGGATCAGTCAACCCAGGTTTTAGATCATGACGCTCCGGATCCTGACCGCGTTCCTATTCAGTTCGCTGCTGGTCGCCGCGGCAACTTTGGCGATCCGCTGGCTGCTGCTACGAACCCGGACCCAGCAGCGGTGGTACGAATTGACACAGCGGGCGCAAACGGCGGCCCGCGAGGCCCCGCCCGGCGCTTCGGAGTGGGTGGTGGGCAGCCACGCCCTGGCTCGCTGGCTGTACCGAGCTGGCTTCCGGCAGCCCCGGGCGGTTCTTGTGTTCATTGCCGGCACCCTCGCTGGCTCCGCACTCGGATTGACCGCCGCCCTGGCCTTCGTTATCTCCGGCACGCAGCGCAGCATGGAGCAGCTGTTGATCCTGGTGCCCGGCGGCGTCGGCGAGACTTTCTTGCCCTTGGTCTGGATCGCACCGTGGTTGGTGATGCTGATCCTGGCCGGTGGTCCGTGGCTGTTCGTCCACCGAACGCGGCGCCAACGCGTGGAATTGGTGGAGCAGGATCTTCCGCTGGCGCTGGAGTTGCTATCCACGCTGAGCGAAGCCGGGCTGGGATTCGACACGGCGTTGACGCGGATCCTCAAAACCCGCCTGGCCGGGCGGCCGCTGGCCGAAGACTTTCGCATGTTCCAGGCGGATCTGCTGGCCGGCCGACCGCGGACCGAGAGCCTCCGACGCCTGTCCCAGCGGCTGGATACGCCCTCCGTCGCGATCTTCGTCTCCGCCCTGGTCCAGGCCGAACAGCTGGGGATGGGCATCGCCCGTGTGCTGCGCCAGCAGGCCGACGATGTGCGTGCCCGCCGGCGCGAACGGGCGATCACCTTTGCCAACGCCCTGCCGGTCAAACGTGTCATCCCGCTGGTCGTCTGCTTCCTGCCCGGGCTGTTCGTCTGGACGCTCGGACCCGCTTTCGTCCAGCTGTTTCGCATGGCCGACGCCTTCCTCCAGATGCAGAATTTCTGAGCATGCCCGCCGCCGGATATCGCCTGATCCACGCCGCCGACAAGCGAGTCGTGCTGGAACGGCTGGAATTGGCCACCACGTTCTGGCAGCGGTTCCGGGGACTCCAATTCCGCCGCCCCTTGGAACCCGGCCACGGCCTGTGGCTGGAACCCTGCACCGCGATCCATACCTGCTGGCTGCGCTTCCCCCTGGACCTGGCCCTGCTGGACGCCCGGGGCACGATCGTGGCCATCCACCGGCACGTCCCCCCCTGGCGCATCCGCCGCGGACCGCCGCAAACCCGGGCCGTACTGGAAACGACCGCCGGCCAACTGCCCCCCGACCTGCAACCCGGCGACCGCCTGCAGATCGATCCTCACGTTTAGCAGAAAATTCAGCCGTCTTCTTTGGAGTGCGGTGGCTCGACGCCGCGTTCGTTTTCCTTTGTATCTCGTACGACCGCTGTTGGAAGAGCCCGGAGAACGGTCCTCCGACACACCGCTCGGCCACGGTTCCCCGCCTCGGTCGCGGCGGATTTCATTGTAACTCACCCCGTCGGGCGCCAGCAAACGCACGGACGGAACGGGGCTCCCGGGATCCGATGTGCTTGACAGTGCCGGTGTTCCCGGCCAGCATGAGAGGCGTGCAGGTAGCGGAACTTGCTTTTTGTACCCAACAATCCGGAATTCCACGCCTTGCGGCACGAAGCGCGCCATGGAAGTGGAACATTCCGGGCCATTCCTGGAGGAAGCCAACATGTGGGTTACCCGAGCAATTACCTTGTGGAGTCTGGCGCTTGCCACGCTGGCGATGGGTCAGGAGCCGTTTTCGCCGGTTCGGCCGGTGGTCGAAATCGAGGAGGAAGTTTACAGCTTTGAGCGGGCCGACAACGGGGCGAGTCCCACTTGGTGTTTCGGTGCGCCGATCCTGGTCCGCTCAGGGGAAACCCTGTTCGCTTCGGGCCTGGAGACGCTGGCGGATGCCAAACCGCTGCATAATGTCCGGTGGATGCTCTTCCGCCGCGATGCGGAAGGTTGGGAACTGCAGCAGGTGGATCCCGTCGATCGAACTCGGGAGCCATGCCCGCTGGTGATTCTCCCCTCCGGCCGGCTGGTCATGTCGACCAACCCGACGCTGGTGACGGACCCGGAGCGGCGGGCGGGACCGGCGCGGCCGGAAATGCTGGTATTCGACGCAGCCGATCCCCAGGCAGACCCCCGGACCCTGCTGCCGGAATGGGAGGGTCAGCCGAGTTTCACCGAGCACACGTACCGGCTGTTCGGAGCCGATGCGGAACACGGCGAAGTCATCCTGCTGAACAATGTGGTTTACAGCCATAAAGAGTGGGCCTTGTGGCAGCGGGACGGGACGTGGGCCACGGGGCGGCTGATGAATGTTGCCAGTCGCCCGGGCGATCTGCATGCCTATCGGCCGGGCTACAATTGGCACCGGTTCAATTACGGCAGTGTGGTGCTCCGCGACCGGGCGGCCTTTGTCACGGGGTGCGTTTCGTATGCCAATTGGGATCGTGCAGGGGAAACGGAACTGGAAGAGATCCTGGCGGGTCAGACCGCGCGCAACCGCCTGGGTTCGCTGGCGAACCGGCGGCGGATGATGTTCGCCTGGACTCCCGACATCACCACCACCCCGTTTTCTCCTTGGCTGGAAGTCGGCAGCACGATGGCCAACGGCGGTTGGTTGTTCCCCGGCGACTTGTACGTGGCCGCCGACGGCACGGCGCACGTCATCTGGTACGAAGGGCCCATGGATCGGCGGCTGCGCGACGAGCACTTTCCCGACATCCAGCTCACGCACGCCATCCGGCATGCCATGGTTCGCGACGGTCAGGTGGTGCGTCGGGTGACCCTGATGGAAGGGGGGGAAGGGTTGGGCAGCGAATTGCCGCAGAGCATCCAGCCCCGGTTCCACATCACTCCGGACAAGCGGTTATTTGTGTGGATTTATGTGGGCGGCCGGAACCGGCACGGGGAACCGGTTGCGGAGAACCGGATGATCGAATTGTCGGCCGACGGGACGCCCGGTGAGCCGATGTCCGTGCCTTTGGAGCACCCGTTTCGCGTGGCGTTTACGGCCACGCCGCGCGGTGGT
>SLEY01000568.1 GCA_007124535.1 Planctomycetaceae bacterium | reverse complement strand
TCGGGCAAGCCGCACGGGTTGACGCTTCCGATTGGGATGTGCTGAATGGTCAGGCCGCTGACGCGCCCGCAGAGCAGATGATGGTCCGGTTCGTGCTGGCTGAGGCGAACCAGGCCCTGCAGGACGCCCGCCAAGCCATGCTCGAACGCACCGATCCCGAAGACATCCGGGCGTGGCAGCAGTCGATGCGGGAGTGGTTCGTCGAGGCGATTGGGGGCCTCCCGCCGAGGGACACCCCGTTGAATGCCCGAATCACGGGCACGGTGGAACGGGACGGCTATCGGGTCGAGAAGGTGTTGTTGGAAGCGCAGCCGGGGCATTACGTGACGGCGGCCCTGTTCCTGCCGGATTCGGAAGCTTACCAGCCACCTTATCCGGCCGTGCTGGTGGCGTGTGGACACACCCGGAACGGCAAAGCCGACGAGCGGTATCAGCGGGGCTCCGCTCTGTTGGCGTTGAACGGAATCGCCGCCTTGATATTCGATCCGATCGACCAGGGCGAGCGGATTCAGTTGCGAGATGACCAGGGGCGTCCGCGTGTCTGGGGTACTCAAGCTCATAATGCCTTGGGCGTGGGGTCGATACTGCTGGGCAACAACACGTCCCAGTTCATGATCCACGACGCCATACGTTGCTTGGATTACTTGGAGTCCCGCGCGGATATCGACGCCGATCGGTTGGGCATGGCCGGGAACAGCGGCGGCGGAACGCAGACTTCGCTGGTCATGGGCATCGAAGATCGATTGAAGGCCGCGGCCCCCTCGTGCTACATCACCGACTTTGAGCATTGGTTGGGGCGGATCCGGGAGCGGGGCGACGTACCGGGTGACGCAGAACAGAACGTGGCGGGACAGTTGGCAGCGGGCCTGGACCACTGGGGATTCCTGGTGATGCGGGCGCCCATGCCGGTACTGGTCTGTGCGGCGACCCAGGATTTCTTTCCGATCGCCGGGACGCATGCGTCGGTCGAGACGGCTCGCACGGTTTTCCAGCGACTGGACGCCGCCGAGCGGATCGATCTGGCGGAAACCGACGCTTCCCACGGCTGGCATCTGCCGCTGCGCGAAGCCACGGTCGCCTGGATGCTCCGCTGGCTGGTGGGCGAGGAGCGTGAGGTTCGCGAACCCGAGGATCTGGAGGTGTTGAGTGACGCCGAGATCCAGGTCACGCCCACCGGTCAGGTATTGGATTTGGAGGGGGCCCGGTCGGTCTATGCGCTCAATCGGGACCGAATGGAACGTCTCCGTCGGCAGCGCGAGGCGGAATGGCAAGAGAACGGTCCGGGGATGTGGGACCAGGTGCGGCGGATTACGGGCATCCGCCCCGTGGATCAGTTGCAGGCGCCGCCCCCGCGGCGGGTCGCGGAACTCGAGGGGGAAGGCTATCGGATCGACCAACTGGTGATCGAACCGGAGCCGGGCATCGTTCTGCCCGCGGTGGCCTTGGTCCCGGACGGGGATGCGGACCGGGTGGTGTTGTGGATCGAAGAGCAGGGCAAGTCGCACGACGCGGCGGTGGCGGCGATCCGAGAGCAGGTAGCCGGTGGCGCTGCGGTATTGGCCGTCGATCTGCGCGGGTTGGGCGAAACACGTAGCGAGCCGAACCAATGGTATGGCGGGCGGAATGGGCACGATGGCGCCAACGTGGCGGTGGCGTACATGCTGGGGCGTTCTTATGTCGCGATGCGTGCCGAGGATATTCTGGTGGCCGCTCAGGTGGCTCAGGGTCTGGTCGACGGGGCGCCGCCGGTCCAGTTAGTCGCGCGCGGCGCGCAGGCCGCCATTCCGGCCCTGCACGCGGCCGCGCTGGAACGCCCCCTGTTCGATACGGTGGACCTCCAGGGCGCGCTGCCCTCGTTCGAACAGATTGTCGAGAACCCGCTGGCGTCGGATCAGTTGGTCCATACGATCCAGGGGGCACTGACCGTGTACGATCTGACCGACTTGAAGGCCGCGCTCGATTGAAGCCCTCGGGCAAGTTCCCATCTACCGGCGGCGTGCCCGCCCACGCCAGGCACGCCATAGATTTCTCAGTGACCTGGCCCGATCCATGGCGGGCCAGGGCGTGCCCGGCGGTGTCTCTACCTGCGGCGCCGTTGCGGGCTGCGACTCCCGTTCGACGGCTTCCGGTTCGCGTTCGACGCCGTCCGGTTCTCGGACCGGTTTCCGCCGCAGGATCGCATCCGGGGCCAACTCGATCGCCCGCGGGATCTTCCGCTTGGCTCCGGCAGCGGGGCCGGGACGCACCTCCTCGCCGAGCGGCCGTGCCGGCGACGTCGCTCGCACTACTCGGCTCCGACGGTCCGTGTGATAAACGTACGTCTCTTCACCGACCGACAGCCGCACCCGATAACCGGGCGTGATGACGGTCAGATACGCCTGCCCGGGTTCGGCTAAACCTAACGAACTGTCAGGCCAATCGACCGGTTCGACGGCAACCACCTGAACCTGTCCCTCTGGAACTCCCAGTTCTTCGGCCAAGTGGGTCACCGCGATCTTCACCGGTTGGGGATGACCCGCACGCGCTGCAACTCCACCGGTCAAAAGAACCGTGGCCAGCGAACCGACCCAAACGAAACAAATCGACGCGTGGTAAGCGGACATGAAAACTGCTCCTTACTGCTTGAACCGTTGCTCCAGGTCCCGAAGCAGGTGCATCCTCCAGTCGATCAGACCAAAGGCTTCCCGCACCTACGGCTCTGAAGTGGAGGGATCGGCCAGGCGGCCGGCAAACAAAACGACTCCACTGCAAGTGTCCCGGATCAAGAACAGGAACGGCCGGTCGGCGCGAAATACGGGGGGCATCGCGGTAATGCCGACAACAACGCCCGTGGCCGCCGCCGCCTCGGTGCCCGTCTCGTCGACGTCGACAAACGCTTTGTGCAGCACCTCCTGCAGGTACAACTCTTTCGTTCCATCCATGCCGGAGAAATCCGCCTGGCGGGAAAAGGCGTCCGGCATGCCCATCGCCTGCAGTACTTGGCTCAACCCGAATTCGGCGGTGAACGAGAACTTTGGCAGATACACGTGCATCCGTTGCGGCTGCAACCGCTCGCTCCACGTACGCAACGCGGCTGCATCGAAGTTCCGCTCCAGCTCGCGAAGACCATCGGGCTGCTTGGGCAGGAACAGGGTCATTGCCAGATCCCCCTCCCCATACTCCATTTCCAGGCACTGGACGGCGTCATCTTCGGCATAGCGGAATACGCCGTTCTGGAACATCGTGGGCGTCTCGATCTTTTCACCGGCCGCCGTCGTGAACTCCCGGGGACGGGTGGCGTCCGGGTCGAAAGGGTGCTCCCAGAACCCTTGAAAATAGATGGCGTTGGTCAGGACCAGACGCGTCAGTTGGGTCAACACGCCGGGCGGGATCAGTTCCTGGATCCTGTCTCGGGTCTGTTCCTCGACCCAACGATTGATCTCCTGCCGAGCGCCTTCGGTGTCGCGTTGGAAATCGACCTTTCGCAAGCCGGCTCCATAGCGGGTTTCGAGCAATTCGGTGAACTCGCGGCGGAAATCGTAGTCCGGCTGGGCCCACAACGCGTTGACGATCGTCAGCTCGAAATCGTCCTGCGCGCCCAGGGCGTTCAGGTAGTCCCCCAGGGCGCCGAACCCCTCGTGGACCCGCTGGTCCGGCAAACGCAGGACCGTGGCCATCTGTTCGGCCGTATTCCCGCAGGCGCCGGCCGAGGTCATGGTCAGGGCCGTCGAGATGCTGGCAGGTGACAGGAAGAGGTTGTCCGTCGGCGACTCGGCCAGCCGGCCGTACAAGTCGAAGGCAAACTGGTTCATCCCTTCGATCACCGCTGCCGGAGGCTCCTCGACACCCGCCACCCCGGTGTCTCCACCGACGCGAACTGGAAAGCCGGCCATTGCCAGCATCAGAATCAGTGGAATGGAATCGAATCGTGTCATGGAAACAACCTCCCCTCAACTTCGACTTCAAGCGATCTGAACGCCGGATGCCCCGCGCGCTCCCTACCCTTTATCGTACCCATCACGGCCGAAGCGAACAGCCACCCCCCACGCCGCGCTGTTCATGGGACCCCGAGTACGCTGGCAATGGCCCGATCCCAGGCGGAATGGACCGCGCTGGCCGAAAATCGCTCCACCACCTCGATCGCCCGGCTGCCCAGAGCGCGACGCCGTTCCGGGCTGCTCATCAGACGGTCCATCGCAGCCGCCAGTTCCTCGGTGTCTTCCGGAGGGACCAGAAGTCCATCCACCTGATCCCGAATGATTTCCGCAGGACCGCTGGGACAGTTGAAACTGACGGCCGGCAAACCGCAGCTCATCGCTTCCAGCAGGGCATTCGGAAAGCCTTCCCAGCGTGACGACAGCACGAAGAATTCGGCATCCCGCAGAATCGGGCTCGGCTCGTCCCGCCAGCCACAGAATTCGATTCGTGAAGCGAGCTGGAATCGCCTGGCCATTTGTTCCAACACGGCCCGTTCCGCCCCCTCGCCGACAATCCGCAAACGCCACTTGACGTGGCGGTCGGCAACCCGGGCGAATGCCGAGATCAGGAGATCAAACCCTTTCTGGGGCTCCAATCGGCCCATTGCCACGATGTCGAGCGGGGTGTCGCCTTGGCCCCGCCGATCCGGCGGCATCTTCTGCCACCTCCGTTCGCTTTCGTCCGGAACCACGGCGTTGGGGATCACGAAAACGGGACGGTTCCGGACCAGCGGTTGAAGGCATGTGGCGACAGCCCGGGTTTGGACCACGGCGGCCGCGCACCGCGGGTAGGTCCAACGGCGCAGGAACTCCCACTCCCGGCCCATTCGCTGGTAACGCGGATCGTTGCGTTCGGCAAGGATTACCGGCCACGGCTGCCGGCGGCAGGCCAACAGGGTGAGGACATTCATGCGGTCGGTAAAGCTGAGCACCAGTTGGGGGCGGCTATCGCGGATCGCCGCGCGCAACCGGCGGATGCGGCGGGCGTTATTTCGCAGGGCGGCCCACGGCGAATGCGAGGTCTGCTGCAGATTCAAACCGACTCGCCGCACCGCGGGCCGCAACGGATAGCGGTCGGTGGATGACGGGGCCAGCGTGATCACGGTGACCTGCACGCCCGCTTCGGCCCAGTGATTCGCCAGGACCGTCAGGACCCGTTCCGCGCCACCGGAATGCAACGCATGAATCACCAGGGTGTAACGTTTCGCCATGGCGGTGCTCGAGGCCGTTCAAGCTTGCGGTTCGGTCGTGCCGGCCGGCTGGCCCGATCCGCCGCTCGCACGTGACCGCCATTGAATCAGGCGACCCGGCCGGGGGCGCAGGCATTGCAGCCCGGCGGGCAGCCCGGCGATCTGCCGATCCAACACGGTTTCGTCCACTGTGTTAAAAGCGAACATGCCGAAGTGGCAGGGCAGCATCGCTCCGATGCCCGCTCGGTCACACAAAGCGGCCGCTTCGTCAAAGGTGAAATTGCCGGGCACCCCGTGCCGCCGCCGGTCGTCCCGGCCGTTGACGGGCAGCAGGGCCAGCCGAATCCCGAACGGCCGCAGCCGTTCGGCCAATCCGCCGTAGGGGACGCCATCGCCGGCATGGTACACGATCCATTCGCCCAATTCGATCACGTAGCCCAAAAAGCGGTGGTTACCCTGCTCGTCGGTCTGCAGCGTCTCGTGCGCCGACGCCACCGCGTGGACCCGCAACCCCGTCCGGACCGATACCGTGTCCCCCGCATTCATCGCAATCAAACGGCGGGCGGGAATCCCGCGGGAAACGGCCGTCTGGCAAGTCGCCCGAGGGACCACAAACACCGCCCGCGCGTTCCGGCGAGCCAGCACCGGCAGGGTCTCGGGATCCATGTGGTCGGTGTGGGCGTGCGAACAGAAGACGGCATCCAGCGGATGGAGTGCCTCCGCCGACACGGGCGGCCGCATCAGGCGTGTGTGCGGAAAAGGGGTGCCGCGGTACTTCTTGGCCAGGGCGTCAGACAGATACGGGTCCAGAACCAGCGTGTGGTCCGCATCGCGAATCACGAACCCCGCTTGTCCCAACCAGGCGAGCGCCGGGGGCCCCGTGTGGCGCGACGGTAGCCACGCGGACAACTGAGCTTCCACTTCGACCATCTCGTTCGCCATGCCTGGGGACTCCCGACCGGGATCGTTCGGAGCATCGCGTCAGCGAACGGCTGATCGCCGGCATGCCGCTCCGCAAACCTCGCCGTTCGCTGGCGGTTTCAAGCCTTCAATTGCTGCACGATCTCCTGGCAGGCCGCGGTGATCTTGTCCCAACGACCCTGAGCGATATCGTCTTTGGTGGCCAGCCACGTGCCGCCGACGGCCAAAACCGCGGGATGGCTCAAGTACTCCCCCGCATTCTTCAAATTGACACCACCGGTGGGAACGAAACGCACTC
>SLEY01000278.1 GCA_007124535.1 Planctomycetaceae bacterium | reverse complement strand
GTATTTACCAACAATAGCCCGCTTAAAGGGGTAAAACGCTGATTCACCGAAAACCACTTCGGTCAATACGCGTTCAAGGGGGACGGTCACAAATGAAGGTTTTACCCCTTTAAGCGGGCCACTGAAAAATATTGGCGAAAAACACCGCTCGCGGGCGGGTCCGCGGTCGACATCCAAGCATCAAACCATAACGATCCGGAGGAACGATGCATGGACGATGATGACACGGCAATCTGGAGTCGCAAGGGTGCGACGATGAGCGACAAGTCGGCTCGTGAGGAGTTCGGCTTGACCCGGCAGGAGATTATCGCCGCCATACGGGCCGGCAAGCTGCAGTTCCGCGAAGCGAGCATGCACGGGAACCCTTGGTTCCGTCTGCTGCGGCACGAGGTCGAAGCGCTGGTCGCGGAGAAGGGGGGTCAGGAAGATCTGCAACGAAAGAAATTGGAGAAAGAACTCGCCGATTTGAAAAAGGAGGCACGACGGCTGAAGACGCGTTTGAAGGCCGTCGAACGGCGGCAGACCGAGTTGAATGCGGTTCTGGGCCACTGACGGCGCCGCGGGCTCGTTCAGAATCGCAGCGGCAGTTGCCGCAGCCTGGCCTTCGTTTCCGCCATCAGGGCGTCTTCGGCGGCTTCATCTTCGGCCACGTAGGTGACGGAAAACCGCAGGAAGGGACCCGCATCGTCCCAGGGCACCGTGACGATCGATTGCTCGGTGATCAAGTACTGACTGGCCGCCTCCGCGGAATCGAAATCCGGGCCGCCTTGCACGCCCCGGGGGGCCGGAGTGTACAGAAAATACGAACCGCCCGGCATGGCACAGCGAAATCCGCACTGCGACAAAGCGCGGACCAACTTCTCCATCCTCCGCCGGTACTTCGCGCACACGCGACGCGGGATCCCGGGATCCTCCAAACCAGAAATGGCCGCCTTCTGGATCGCCATGAACTGGCCCGAATCGCAGTTGTCCTTGACATCCGCAAACGCCTGCACCAGCCGCTCATGACCACAAACCCAGCCCAGTCGCCAGCCGATCATGTCAAAGCCCTTGGATAACGAATGCACCTCGACCCCCACCTCGCGAGCACCCGGGATCGCCAGGAAGCTGAGAGGCTGGCTGTCAAAGCTCAGCATGAGATGCGCCGCATCCTGGACGACCACGATCCGGTTGGTCTCGGCGAACTCGACTACCCGCTGGTAGAACTCCCGCGTCGCCGTGCGACCCGTGGGGCTGTTCGGATAGTTCAGCACCAGCAATTTCGCGCGGCGCAAGACGTCGGCGGGAATCGCCTCCAGATCGGGCAGGAATTCGTTCTCCGGCAGCAGGGGCAACCGGTAGACGGTTCCTCCGTAGTAATGGGTGTGCGTTCCGGCAACCGGGTATCCCGGCACGGTCATCAAGGTGATATCCCCGGGATCGATCAAACAAGCCGGCAGCATCGCCAGCGCCGTTTTCGAACCGACGCAATGGTTCACTTCCTTTTCAGGATCCAGGTGCACGTCGAATTCGCGTTGCATGAACCGGGCCGCGGCCTGTTTGAATTCCGGGATTCCGTTGTCGGCATACCCCCGGTTCTCGGGGCGATGGATCTCCACGGCCATTCGCTCGCGCACCGCAACGGGCGCCATTTCGTCGTTTTCCCCGATCCCGAAGTCCAACAGCTGCCGTTCGGGGAATTCCCCGGCCGCCCGGCGTTTGGCACGCTTGATCTTCTCGAACTTGTAGATTTCCGTGCCCTTGCCATAGTTGGCCCCGCCGATGCGTTGGGCAAATAACTGCTGAAAGTAGGGATCGCTCATGGTCCTGGCACGATGAAAACTAAAGATGAAAGTCACGCCCCCGGGTCGTCGAACTGGGGACCCATACCGCCCGGCCGACAGCTGCAAACCCATCGGGCGTTTGCGCACGTCATGGTAACGGACACCTTTCCTCCCCTGCAAGCCCTGGCGTAGAATCGGGGCATGAACCGGAACCAACAGCTGGACCCAGCGAAACCGCGGTGGCTGATCGCCGCCGACATCGGCAACCACGGAATCAAAATCGAACGGCGGCCCGGTGACCGTCCGGTGGCGGCCAGCCCAGGCCCGCGGCTGACAATTTCCAGCGCGGTCGCGCCGCCCGATTCGCTTGCCAATTGGCTCCCGGCAGAACCCGCCTACTGGCTGGTTGCCACCGTCCGGCGGGATGCCCAGCAGCGTCTTGCCCAATGGGTGAGGCAACATCGTCCTCAGGATGCCTACTGCCGCTTGACCCAGCCGATGGTTCCGATTCCGGTGGACCTGGATAACCCCGGCCAAGTGGGGGTCGACCGTTTGTTGGCAGCCTTCGCCACGTTGGAGCACGAACCGGACCGGTGTGATCGCATCGTCGTGGATGCGGGTTCCGCGATCACCGTCGACCGGGTATCTTCCGAAGGCGTGTTCGAGGGAGGTGCGATTTTTCCAGGTTTGGGAATGATGGGCGCGATGCTGGCTCGACAGACCGACCAGCTGCCGGAGATTGGCCGTATTGCAGCGGCCGACTTGCCCCCTGTCGTGGGTCGTTCGACCGTGGCGGCCATTCAGAGCGGTCTGTATTGGGGGACGGTCGGTGCCGTAAGAGAACTGGTTCGGCGAATGAGCGCGGAAGCAGGCGAGCGCGTGCCCGTATTCGTTACGGGCGGCGATGGCGGGCTGCTGGCGCCACCGTTGGGCCTCTCCGTCCGGCACGTATCGAATCTGGTTCTGGACGGGATTGTGGCGACGTATCGACATCCACGGCATGAGCAACGCATTTTCCCGGGCCCGCCACGGGAGGGCGCCCCCCTATCTCGACCCCCGAGTGCAGGGGGTCAGGATATGAGCGGCTTCGCGTGATGCGTGCATTCCCCTCCCCCCTTGTACTCGGCGGGGGGTTGGGGGGGGCGGGCGATGCCTATCGGACAATCTCTGCCGCGCGCGGGAGAACATGATGTTCAGGACCCGTCCCGCCGACCAGCAAGCAGAGGGCCGCGATCAGGTCCACAGGGCGCGATCCAGCATCCGATAATTCACCGCTTCCTGGATGTGTGCAGGCGCGATGGTCTCGCAACCGTCCAAATCCGCAATCGTTCGCGACACGCGAAGCACCTTGTCGTGCGCACGGGCCGACAAACCCAATTCGTTGACGTTGGTGCGGAGGATTTCCAGACAGACATCGTCCAAACGGCAGAAACGGCGGATCTCGCGGGTCGTCATCTGGGCATTGTAACGCGTGGCCGTTTCGGCAAACCGCCGTTCCTGGACCGTGCGAGCGGCCAGCGTCTGCTCACGCATCACGTGACTGCTGGTCCCCGGCGGCGCCGTGGACAAGTCCTTGAATGCCACTGCCGGAACCTCGATGTGAATATCCACCCGATCCAGCAACGGGCCGCTGATCTTGCCCATGTAACGCTCAATCTGGGGAGGATTGCAATTGCATTGGCGACGCGGGTCGTTGCGATAACCACAAGGACAAGGGTTCAAAGCCGCGATCAGCATGAACTCGGCAGGAAAAGTCGTGCTGTTCAATGCCCGGGAGATCGTCACCACGCCATCCTCCAGCGGTTGACGCAAAACTTCCAACGTGCGGCGATTGAATTCGGGCAGCTCATCCAGAAAGAGCACGCCGTTGTGACTCAAGCTGATCTCGCCCGGCGTCGGCGTGCTCCCACCTCCGACCAGACCCGCGTCGCTGATGGTGTGGTGAGGTGATCGGAAAGGCCGTTTGGCCATCAGCGGCTGCCCCGGCTTCAAGCGTCCCAGAGCGCTATAGACCCGCGTGGTTTCGATCGATTCGCCGGCGGTGAGGCCTGGCATGATCGTTGGAACCCGTTTGGCTAACATAGTCTTGCCCGATCCAGGGGGTCCGACCATCAGCAGATTATGGCGACCGGCAGCGGCGATGGTCAAGGCTCGTTTGGCCATTTCCTGGCCGCGGACATCGCAAAAGTCCTCCTCGTATCCCGCATAGACCTCGAACAGTTCTTCCAAGCGGGAGGGCGTCGGATCGATTTCCAGGGCGCCGCTGAAGAAACCCACCGCTTGCGCCAGACTGGCCACCGGGATGACTTCAATTTCTTCGACCACCGCCGCTTCAGCTGCGCTGTTGGAGGGGACCACCAGTCCCCGCAGTCCTTCCTGTTGAGCGGCGGAGATGGCCATCGAAAGCGCGCCTTTGACCGGCCGCGTGTTACCCTCCAGCGACAGTTCGCCAACGACCGCGTAGGATTCCAACAATTCCGATTCGAATTGGCCGCTGCCGGCCAGCATGCCCAGCGTGATGGGCAGATCGAACGATGCGGCCTGTTTCGGTAGTTCCGCTGGGGCCATATTGATGACCACCCGGTCTTGCGGGCGCATGAAGCCCGAATTGACGATCGCACGTTCGACCCGGTGGGTACTCTCTTTGACGGCGGCTTCGGGCAAACCGACCAGCACGGTTTTCGGGAGCGCGCCGGGCGACACATCCACTTCGACCACCACGGGCAGAGCTTCGATTCCCAGCAGCGAAAACGTCTTGAGTTTAGCGAGCATGCACGCCCCCTTATGGTTTGGGGCTTCATTGTCCACCAAGCGATCAAGCCCTGCAAGCCGACCTCACCGAGAATTATCGGAATCAACAGGCGCCCCCGGAGACCATCGAGCGTTACGAGTCGTCGGACCAGTCGGACCAGTCAGACCAGTCCGACCAGTCCGACCAGTCCGATACGTCCGACACGTCCGACACGCGATTCCGCCGCGGAGTCTAAGTTTTGGCGCCACGACCCTTCAGGGGGGAATTGCGGGCGAACCATTCCCCCAATACTAACTCCAACGACCGGATCGATTGATCATCGTTCCGGGGCGCCCGGTCGCTTTTCCGGGGCTTGTCGGGAATAATAGGGGTGTTTCAGGAATCCAAATCGGGAGAGGACCACAGATGGGCAAGCGGCCATCGGTCGAAGCAGACGGGAAGCCCGCTCGGGGATCGGCGACTCCGCGCGACGTTCCTGAGTTGCGCCAGTTGGTTGTCGCTCATCATGAGGCCCTTTACCGTTACGCCTACCGGTTGGCTGGGAACACGTGTGACGCGGAGGATCTGACGCAGCAGACCTTTTTGGTGGCTCAACAGCGACTCCACCAGGTTCGGGACCCCGACAAGGTGGAGGCTTGGTTGTTCGCCGTGCTCAGGAACTGTTATTTCAAAGGTTGTCGCAAACCGCGGACGGTTTTGGCGACCAATCTGGAGATTTCGCTGGAAGCGATTCCGGCGCCGTTAGGTTTGGCGCAGATTGATCGTCAAACGCTCCAAGCGGCGTTGGACGAGTTGCCGGACGCATTCCGGATCGTGATTTTGATGTTTTATTTTGAGGGTTGTTCGTATAAGGAGATTGCGTCGCAACTGGAGATACCGATAGGAACGGTGATGAGTCGGTTGGCGCGTGCCAAAGCGCATTTGCGGCGGCGGCTCTCGGGCTGGGAGGAACAGGTCGCTGCGATTGCCGGTCCGGGCGCTGGTTCACCGTTGGCGACACGGAGGGACACAGAGCGGCTGGATCACAGGACGATCGGCCAATGAGGATCGACCGATGAACGAGCGGGAAATAATCCAAGCAATCGAGGCTTGCCGGGCGGAGGCGAACGATTGGGAAGCCCTTGAGGGGGTGGACGGGATGCGATGGGTTGCGGAGGATCCGGTCTGGCGGGAGCGATGCGAGCGCGCCCAGGCTTGGGACCGGACGCTTTCGCAGGCACTGCACGAGGTACCGATTCCAGCCGGTTTGGGCGACCGATTGTTAGCCGCTTTGGACCACGAAGTGCGCCCGTCGTCTTCCGCAGGGGCAGCCTCCGGAGTTTTCTCCGGTTCGAGCGGAGCGACCGCATCCACTCGGCGGTCGCGGCGATGGATACTCGGCCTTGCTGGGTTGGGCGTTTCTGCAGCCCTGATTGGGGCCATGACCCTCTGGGGATGGGCTACGCCCCGGGCGCCGCAGCCCACGCCCGAGTTTGCTCAAGAAGTGATCCAGTGGTCCGAAGAGGTGGCTGGCGGTGAGTGGTACACGGATTTCTCGGTGGACGAATTACAGGCGTATCCGTTGGACGACGCGATTCGCGCGGCGCCGCGGCGGTGGACGTGGTTTACCACCCCCTATCATCCACGTACTGTGGTTTATGACTTGACGGCGCCCCGTGGCCAGCGAACTTTTGTCTTTTGCATTCCGGCAGCGCGCCCGTCGGTGTCGCTGCCCTCGACTCCGCCTTTGCGACCGTTCTCGACCACGGGGGGCATTTCCATTGGGACTTGGCAACGTGACGCGCAGGTCTACGTCCTGGCGGCACAAGGTGGTGAATCCCGTTATCGACAGCTGCTGCAATCCACGATCGTCCTGC
>SLEY01000505.1 GCA_007124535.1 Planctomycetaceae bacterium | reverse complement strand
GTGGACGAGGTTGGGTTCAGGCTCCGGCGGCGGTGACCTCGGCTGTAGCTTCTGCCTCCGCAGCGCGGCGGCTTTCCGCCAGGGACGTATCCAGGTCCAGTTGCAGGGTGACGCTCCAGCGACCGTCGCGGTCGCCGCGGACGTGCCAATGCGGCATGACGACCACGGACTGGTGGATCCGTTCGATGCCCCCTTCCGATTGGCTGACGGCGGCCACGGGGAACGCCCAGAAGCCGGCGGGCCGGCTGGTGCTCAGCCGCACGTCGATTCCCAGCCATTGATCGACCAGTCCCAAATCGGCGGCGTCGCCCAGATCGAGGGGCGTGCCCAGGTGGCCCAGACCGGACCGATCGGTCTGGTAGAAGAAGCGATCGTCGGCTTCGGCCGGCAGGCCCGCAAAATTGAATTCGATGGCGAAATGCAATTCGGCATCGGCGGGCAGGCCCTCGATCTGATAAGCGAGTTCCAAAGTCGAGCTGGCCGGTACCAGCTTGACCGCCTTGGTCAACGTCAGGGGGATTCCCCAAGCATTTCCCTGGCGGGAGAGCAGGGCCTGGACCCGATCCGGGCTGCGGCGGAGTCGCGCGGTGTAGCCGCCCGAGGAGAAATCGCCTCGCTCCTGCGCTTCGCCCCGTCGAACCGCATCGAAGCTCGCATCGTTGTCGTAAAAGTGATCGATCAGACTCTTGCGAGGCTCCAGATCGTAGTGCAATTCGCGTTCGAGTCCCCGTTGTTTGAACACCACGCGGTCATGAATGCTGGCGCATTCGTCTCCGCCGTCCTCCGGTTTGGCGACGACTTTGCGGTGATACGCTTCGGGGCGCCGGGTGAACGTGGCCAGCAGGTTATGGCAGATCGAGCGGACGTCCAATTCGTACAGTTGGCCGCCGTCGGCCGGGTCCAGCAGGGCCATCAGGCGGTCGTTGACCAGCTGCAATTCCGGGCGGGCGTCGAAGTCGTAGTCGTCCGTGTCGATCCGCACCCGGCCGGCCGGTTCCTCCAGGACTTGGTCCAGCAGGTTGTCGGCGGCGATCAGATGGTGGAAGACCGCGTTGCGGAGGTGCGGCAGGTAAACGCCTCCGAAGGCGCCATGCCAATAGCTGCAGTTGCATTGGGCTCGATACAATTCGCGGCGCGCCCCCTCCAGCGCGCGGGGGGGGTGCACCTGCCCTTCCGCTTCGGCCAATCGCCGGCTGACCATCATCATGCGGCTGTACATCTCGTTCACCTCAGGGTACTTGACGCGAAAGTTGCGCCAGTACCCGCCGCGGACAAACGGTCGAATCCGCTCCCAACGCGGATCGTGCCGCATCTCGCGGACGAGGTCCTCATAGACCATCTGTTGCCGGACGGGCAGCGCCCACTCGGTCATCTCGCGATAGCTGCCCTCCGGCAGATAGATCCGGCCGATCGGCGGCACGGTGTCGAAGGCCTCGCCCAACGTCGTGGTCTTCAACCAATCCCGGTTGGCCACAAGGGCGTCCAGGAACCGGATCAGCCAACCGTCCTGATAGCAGTGTTTGTGTGTCTCGGGCCAAGTCCCGAATTTCTCGCCGTCATCCCCGAACACGATCACCGCGCCGGGATGCCGCTCGCCGATCTCCCGCAGGTAGTCGATCGTCTCCTGCGGCTGGCCGAAGGGGATCAGGTAGCGCAAGCGCTCGCTGCCCGGAAAGATGCTCAGCGTCCGGCCGTCGTCTTCGGTCAAGTACGATCCGACCAGTTGTTCGGGCTGCAGTCCGGCGTTGCGGAAATGGAAATCGTCCAGCACGGTATAGGCGACCCCCGCCTGATTCAGGTCGCTGGCCAGATTCTGTTCCCAAACGCGTTCGGGGATCCAGGCCCCGCGTACGCGGGCTCCCAGCCGATCTTCCAGCCAATGGCGGAAGCAAAGGATCTGGCCGCGGCGGTCTCGCGAGGGGATCATCGTCAAGATCGGTTCATAGAACGCCCCGCCGATGATCTCGATCCGTCCCGCCTGGACCAGGGCCGCCAAGCGATCCAAATAGTCGGGGTGATGGGCGTCCAGCCATTCGACGAGCGGACCGCTGGTGTGCAGCGACAGCTGTAGATCGGCATAGCCTTCGAACACCTCCAGAAACGGCAGGTAACTGTCGCGATAGGCTTGTTCGAACACGTGGTCGAAGTTACCGATCGGCTGATGGTTATGCAGGACCAAACAGAAGCGAAGCGAGTTGTTCATAAAACGTGGTATCCGTAGTTGCGATCGACTTGGGGCATTCCGCGGCGGCGGACTAGGTGGCGGGCCACGCGTTTCGCAGCTGCTCCGCCGCCTGCTCCGGAGCGACCGAATTGATGTAATCGCCCGCGCTCCATTCGAAACCGGCGATGTGGGCGAGACGCGGGAAGACCTCCAAATGCCAGTGATAATGTGGTAGTTGTTGGGATCGGAAAGGCGCTGTGTGAATTAAATAGTTGAATTCCGGATCGTTCAAGAGACACTCCAGCCGCCGCAAGACGTTTTGAGTCTGCACGGCCAGCCCTTCAATTTGCCCATCTTCCGCAAATTCAAAATGACTCCCGTGCCGCTTGGGTACGATCCAGGTTTCGTAAGCGAATTGACTCGCAAACGGACAGATTACCACAAATTGGTCGGTTTCTGCCACCACCCGTATTCCAGCGGCCAGTTCGCGTTCGAGCATGACACAGAAGGCACAGCGACCCTGGCGGCGGAAGAACCGCCGCGAAAGCACCAATTCGCTGGTCACTTGGGTTGGCACCACGGGCGTGGCGATCAGCTGACTGTGCGGATGGTCCAGGGTGGCTCCGGCCCCCGGACCGGAGTTCTTGAAGATTTGCCCGTAGGCCAATCGCGGATCTTCGCGCCAGTGAACCAGCCGGTCTCGGTAGGCACGGAAGACCAGCGCCGCTTGGTGAGCGGACAATTGCCGTAGCGAGGCCCAGTGATCGGGGCAATCGATGATCACTTCATGGACGCCGATGCCGTGCCGGGTCTCGAAAAAATCCCGGGTGGCCGCCCGGGCTGGGAGGGTATCTTGCACCGCGGGGTACTTGTTGGGCACCACCCGGACCTGCCAGCGTCCCCGGGTGATCAACCGGCCGTCGGCCGCATAGGCGGCGACCTGCGGCGGGGTGTCGGCTTCGTGCCCCGGGCAGAAGGGACAGCCGTCGGCGCTGGGATGCCTCACCGACCCCCGCGGACGCGATTCGCGGTCGGGGGCGATGATCACCCAGTGGTCGGACAGCGGATCCCGGCGGAATTCAGACATCCCGACTCGATTCTACCGGTGATCCCTGCTGAGCTGCTGCAGCAACTCGCGGGGATGCTCGCCGTCGTGGACGACCAGCACGTAACGCAGGCGCAACGGCTGCTCGGCTTCCCGCCGGATCGCCGCGGGCGCGGCGATGCAGGGATTGATCATTCCCCAACCGACGATATTGTGCCAGGTTGTGGGCGGGTTGTCCGGATGGTCCACCACCGCGGCGCCCACGACGCGCCCGTCTTCCAGACGTGTCTGGTAGGCATACCAGGGCTCGGCCGGCCAATTCCGTTCCGGTTCCATGTGGTGCGGGTTGGGCCGCTCGACAAGCCCCTGCGAGTTGTAGATCGTCCGGTCCTCGGCCATTCGCCCGCGGACACAGAAACCACCAAAGGCCGTCTGCTCGATTTCCAGCGGAGCCTGCGGCGTCAATCGGAAATCCAGCTCCAGCACATAGGCCTGTCCCTCCTGCCGCGCGGTGATCGTCAGGCGTTCGTCGACCAGTACCTCCTCGCCGAGCATCCAGGCATTGTGCACCGCCACCTGGGCCTGTTCCGCATCGGCGTCGACCAACTCGACTCGCCGATTGCGGATCACACGCGTTTCGGTGGGGGCCAGCGAATCCCAGCCCCAGAAGTCGGCCCGCTGATCACCGACCCGCAGGGAATGCCAGGCCAGATACACCCCGCGGTGGTGCCGGTGGTCCGCCGGAGCGAACTCGACCGCCCGCTCGCCCGACGGCGTGTAGACCGGGTACAGGCAGCAGGCGCTGTTGGCGGTCAAGGCACTGCCCTCCGGTACGTCGGTCAAATAGCGAAAGACCGGTTGGCCATCCGCACGGTGCAGCACTTTGCCGTGCTCTTGATCCACTAAGGTCCAACGGCCTTCGTCCGCTGCCGAGGCGGTGGCCAGGAAGATGCCGGCCAGGAGGATCGTTCCCGGGAAAAGCGTGTGGCGGGCAAGGTTCCGGAAAACAGGCATGTCAAAGCTCCCTTTCGTTCGAGTCATCCGATTCAACTTTTCAATCCGCGGAGGTCCGCTTCCAGCCGTTCTTCACTTTGCAGCAGGGTTTCCCAGGTGATGCAATCGCCCGTATAAGCGGCCTGGCGTCCCAAGATGCTGACCAGATTACTGCGGACACTGGGGGCCACGGTGGGGTTCTCGTGCCGGCCTTCCTGAATGTCGGTGTGGAATGTGGCGATGTTTCGCACGGCCCCCTCCCGGAAAATCCCCGGCGAACTGCCTCCGCGATAAAAATTCTCGCCCCGGATCAACGTCGCCCCGCCATACGCCGTCTCCAGGACACCCAGGGTCCCGAACATGCGGTTGCGAATGCCGTCCGGTTGCGTTCCATGCCCTTCGAACTGCCGGGAACTGAAGGTGATGCCGACACGGTTCGGGTAGCGGAACACCAGACTGAAGGTGTCGTAGCAATCGCCGAAGTCCCGTACCTTGCGATCGCCCGTCCCCCACGCACTCAGCGGCGGTTGGTCCATGATCCAGCTCATCACATCCAGCGTATGCACGTTCTGCTCGGTGATCACGTCCCCCGACATGACCCGGTCCAGCCCCCAAGCTCGCAGCCGGGTCTCCGGGTTGTCCGGTTCGTCCCGCATGTAGCGGATCTGCCGCATCCAGGGGATGCCGGCATGATAGAGGGCCTCGCCGAACACCAAATCGCCGATCGCTCCTTCATGAACGCGACGAATGCATTCCAGGTAGTGTTCGTCGACCCGCGTTTGGTAATCGACCAGGAAACAGAGGCCTTCGGCCGTGGCCTTCCGGCCACTGGCCTCGACGCTGCGGGAACCGGGCACGTCCACGGCGATCGGCTTGGCCAGGAACACGTGTTTGCCCGCATCGACGGCCGCTGCCGCCTGGGCCGGGTGAAAGTAGGGGGGCGATTGGATCACCACCGCGTCCAACTCCTGCTCGACTAACCGCCGGTAGCCGGCCAGGCCCGTAAAACGTCGGTCGCTCGGCACCTGGAAACGGTCGCCCACCTGATCGACCCGGTCGCGGAAGTAATCGGCGACCGCTTCCATCGTGTAGCCGCCGTGCTGCAAGAACAGATCGGTGATCCAGTTGCCGCGATTCCCGCACCCGACCAGTCCCAGGCGGATTTTCGAATTGGCGGGCGCGCCGCGAACGGCTTGGGGCGAGACAATCGACAGCCCGAGCGCGGCGGCCGAGGTGCCCGTGACAAACGCGCGCCGCGAGAGCGGGCCGCTGTCGGTTTTCGCACGTGGAGAAAATCCGGTGGTCATGGCATGTTCCCTTTCTTCATCGTTGGCTGAACGGCGGCCCTAGTCTTCGGCGCCGGCCGCGACCGGCCGCCCAAACACTTCGACCTCGACGTAATGGTTCAGATCGTTGGCCGTGTTCCCGTTGCTGTACAAACGTACAAAGCGACCCGTCACCCCCTCTGCGTCGATCCCGTGACCCTGGTTCGTTTCGATATAGGGCCGTTCGCGACCGATCCCCAGGCGAGCGCTGTTGTCCTGATCGTTATTGTAAATCGTCGCCACCCCCTCGCGAAACTCGGGGTCGTCCGACACCTGGACAATCACATCGTGGTAACTGCGGGCCTCCCGAAAATAATGCCAAACCCACACCACATGGATCTCGCAGCGCTCCTCCAAATCGATCTGCACCCACTGCAGCATCGGTGCCAACTCGACATAACTCTCCTCCGAACCACGCTTGTCGCCGTTGGTAATGTAGGAGAGTTCACCAATCAGGGGACGCGAGTCGCTGCTGGTGACCGGCTTGTTCAAAGCCACGTTCACCGTCCCCGGCGGAACCATGAACTCGGGCAAGTCGCCCGCCTCCGGCGGCTTTTCCAAATAGGGGAACAACAGGACGAGCACGTCCGGAGGGGTTCCGATCAGCACTTCTTCGGGAATCTCGGTCTGTAACGGCACCAGCTCCTGGTCCGCCGGAGCGTTGCTCACCAAGGCGAATGTCAGGAATACGGCCAGCACTTCGCGTAGCATCTATCAATCTCCTGGATATACTGGGAACGAAAATCGTGGATTTGTTGAACGACTCGACTTCCGACTCACCACTCCTCACGATAGGGGGCTGTCTTGGGAAACCGAACGGCACGTTTCATTTTTGCAGGATCCTTGGGGCTTGTCGCGGCCCTGGCCCTGGTTTT
>SLEY01000637.1 GCA_007124535.1 Planctomycetaceae bacterium | reverse complement strand
GGACAGGCGCTGGAATTGGCCGATGTGGGCTGAAACCGGTGGCGTCCCCGCTCTGGCCATTCTCCGCTATAATAGGTTGCCGTGCCCGTCCCGGTGTCGCCTGCCGTTTTGGGGTTGCGTTGCCCCGGCCTGCGGTATATCCATGAGACTCCATCGCTTTTTTGCCCACGAGGAACCTGATGTCCGAATTGACCGCCGAAATGCTGGCCCATCGCATTCTGGATCGCGATTTGCTGCCAAGCCGCCAGCTGGAAATGGTTTGGAGTGAAATCGGGACGCGCAACATATCGGCCGAAGACTTCTCGCATCTTTTGTTGAGCAAGCAGCTGCTGACGAATTTCCAATTGGACAAGCTTGCCAAAGGGCACCGGGAGGGCTTCTTCTACGGCAAGTACAAGGTGCTGTACATCGTCGGGGCGGGAACCTTCGCCCGTGTCTTTCGCGCCGTCCATCGCTCGAGCGAGCGGGTGATGGCGGTCAAAGTGCTTCGCAGCCGCTATCGAAATACGCCCGACCAGGTGGAATTGTTTCTCCGAGAAGCCCGCATGGGCGAGCGGCTGCGACATCCGAATATCGTGCGGGTCGAGGATGTCAGCAGCGACATCCGGGCGCCCTTTATGGTGATGGAGTTTGTGGAAGGCCAGACCTTGCGGGAATTCCTGAAGATCCGCAAACGACTGGATGTTCCCACCGCGCTCCGTTTGTTCACGGATATCGCCGCGGGACTGGACCACGCTCGCACGCGCGGCATCACCCACCGCGATATGAAACTGTCCAACGTGCTGATTACGGCCAATGGCCAGGGAAAACTGGTGGATTTCGGCCTGGCGACGATCTCGGAGGAGAACGACCGTTTGATGACGGCGGCCCCCAATGCCCGTTCGATTGACTACGTGGCGTTGGAACGCGGCACCAATGTACGGAAGAATGATCACCGGAGCGACATTTACTTTGCAGGTTGCATTTTCTATCACATGCTGACCGGCGTCGCGCCCATGCTCGAAACACGCGATCGGCTGATGCGGATGAACATCACCCGCTTCCAGCAGATCAAACCGATCAATCAGTTCGATCTGGAGATCCCGATCGGCGTCCAAGCGATCGTGAATCGGGCCATGTGTCTCAGTCCGAAGGAGCGTTATCAGGAGCCGGCCGAGTTGTTGGTGGACTTGAAACGCGCCAAACACGTTCTGGAGAAGGGGGGCGATCCCGCAGAAACTGCGGCGACCGGCGACACGCCCAACGGGGCAGCCGATCCGGCCGAACCAAAGGAGGATCTGGAAGGATTGGGCAAAACGGTCCTGGTCGTCGAATCGCAGTTGGAAATGCAGAATGTGGTTCGCGAGCAACTGAAGAAAGCCGGCTACCGCGTGCTGATTATCAGCGATCCTGCCCGGGCACTCACACGCATGCAGGACGATATCCGCTTGGCCGATTGTGCCGTCTTTTCCACGCAGGAACTGGCCGGCCAGGGTGTGGCCGCCTTCAATAAAATGGGGGAATTGGAATCGCTCGCCCAGACCCCCGCCATCTTGCTGGTCGATCGTCGCCACGGTTCGCTGACCAAGGCGGCCCGGACCGACAAACACCGGCCGTTGCTGGAACTGCCCTTGAAAATCACCCGTTTGCGGCGAGAACTGGTCCGGCTCATTGCAGAACGAGCGAAAGTGTGAAAGGAAATAACCTCTTTGGGTGGTTGGCTTCTCTTGATTTTCGAAGATTCATGGTGAGCTTAATGCCGGGCCCTTGAATCCGCATCATAGATGGGTTAGGATTCCAGCAGTGTCTCAGTACAGACTTTCCTATCAGTTTCGAACGGCAATCGACAGGCTGCCGAAGATGATGGATGGTTGAGTTCGATCGTCTTGCAATGCAACGGAGAAACGGAGAACACGATGTCCAGCCCCGATCAATCCACCGCGTCTGAAGTCAGTTGGAATGAAGACGTCTCGCCGCCCGTTGCCCCCTTGCCGACCCGGGGCACGAAGACGGAGGCCGTGAAGACGGCGATGAGGCAGTATCCGACCAAGACGCGGGGGGAGATCACGGAACTGTTGCGTTCTCAAGGATGGGATATCACGCCACAGCAGATCAGCGTGATCAAGTCGAACATGTTCGCGGGCCTTCGGCGGGCGAAACCGGCGGCAACCGCGGCGAACTCGGCGAAACCGGCAGCTACGAAACCGGCGGCAACCGCGGCGGACTCGGCGAAACCGGCGAGCCCCGCTCCGGCTCAGGTAGCAACCCGGTCACCCGACCTGTCCTTCGCCACATTGCGCCGAGCCAAAGAGTTGGCCAATGAACTGGGCGGTATCCAGGAAGCGCAACGGACGCTGGACGCGCTGTCGCAACTGATCGGTTGAGCCGATCCCTTTTTTTGAACCCGCAATGCAATGGAATTTCTTTCTCACCCGGTATTACGGGATCTCGCGTCCCATCGCCCGTAACAGCATTTTCATGTCTTCCCACGTATCGCGTTTCTTGTCGGGTGACCGCAACAGATAGGCCGGGTGGTAGGTGACCAGCACCTGGATGCCCTGATGATCGTGGAAGCGGCCCCGCAATCGCCCCAGCGGCTGGGTTGTTCGCAGCAGGGTCTGGGCCGCCGTCGCGCCCAGGCAGCAGAGGAATTCGGGCTGCAAAATCTGCAGCTGGCGTTCGAAAAACGTGCGGCAATTGGCGATCTCTTCCGGCGCAGGTGTCCGATTGCCCGGCGGTCGACATTTGAGCACGTTCAGAATGTACACTTCCTCGCGACGCAGTCCGCAAGCAGCCAGGATTCGGTCGAGCAACTTGCCGGCCGCTCCGACGAAGGGTTCTCCCAAGCGATCTTCGTCCGCGCCCGGCGCTTCGCCAAAGAAGCACAGGCGGGCCTCCGGATCGCCCACGCCGAACACCGTCTGCGTACGCGAGGCCGCCAAAGGAGGGCAGCGGAGGCAATGGGCCACTTCGTGTCGCAACACATCCAGAGCCGCCGGTCGGGAGAGCGAAGGCGGGCGGTCTTCCGGCGGGGCGGGAGCCATCGTGCCGGCCGCCGCACTCGGCCCGCCAGCCACCTCCTCAACCTGCGGCCTCGCCACGGGCCGTCGAGCCGCCGGAGCAGCAACGGCGGCCGTGTCCCCCGCCGCGGGGCCCACGTCCGCACGGGCCGGCGGAATCCCCGCCGGCTGCACCGCGAACGGTTCCGGCCGCACCAACTGGACCACCCCCGCCCGCCGCAGGCTCTCCAACCGCTGCCGCAGCGCCCGGCAGCTGCGAGACCACAACGCCTGTTCCACCGTTTCGCTCCTCATTGCCCGAGTCCCGAAATCCGGCGGCCCGCTACGCGCTCCTCGCCACCCGTCAGGCGACACGCGAGCGATCCGCCGCCAATGCCATCTGTTTGAATCGCAACAGCGATTCCGGCGGCGTGTCGTACGACACGCAACCGCAACCCCAGACAAAGCGCGCCATGCCCGCCGCCTTGTCCGCCAGTTTCTCGATCATCGCGGCCAACCCCGCCCATTGCCCCCGCTCGATCATCTTGGGATCCACACAGCCGCGGAGGATCATCGGATGGTCGCCCAGTCTTTGCCGCATGAAGGCGAAATCGGTCAGGTAGTCGGCGGCGATCAAACCCGCACCGGCCCGCAGGAAGTAATCGATCAAGCGGGCGGTGTCCCCGCCCAAGATCACCGCAGGTGGCGGGAGCGCCTCTCGATCCGGCAACGAATCGATCACCCGCTGGTGGTACGGGATCACAAACGTCTCGAAGATGGGCGGATCGATCAACGGAAGCGTGGCCCAGGACTCGAACAGATTGATCCCCGACCCGCACTGCGACAAGCGGCCAGCCTGCTGGACCGCCAACTCCGACGTCCGGTCCAACAAGGCATGGACCGCTTCGGGCGCTTCGTACATGTCGCCGATCAAGGACTCGAATCCCCGCAATTCGACCGCTTGAGAAAACGGTCCCCCCATGCAGCCGTACACCCAAACCTCGTCACCGATCCGCTCGATCACACGCTCCACCGCCTCGACCAACACGCCCAAGCGGTTTCCGGGCCCCGGCTGGGGAACCGCCAGGCCCAACGGCTCCAAGGCCCCTTCGGCCAACGGATGATCGGTGACGCCCGGAATGCTCTTGCCCGCCCCATCGGACACCGCACAACCCCATGCCTCCGCCTCGATGTTGTAAATGTCGATCCCGACCGAGACCACCTCGTGACCATAGGTCTGATAAGCCGTGCAGGCGGCCTGAGCCATCAGGTCGGCACGGCGGCTGACCTCGCCCGGACTCTTTTCCAGCAACCGCGCCCCGTGCTCATACACCGAGGGCGCCCAGGGCCAGCGGTCCGGAATCTCTCCCGCCCGAACCGCATTCATCCGCTCGATCGGCTTGATGGACTTCGTCTCGCGCATCTCCGCACCACTCCCGCCTTGCCTGACTCGTTCCCCCCGCAGCTTACCAGCGGAGCAAGGCCAGCATCACCAGCACACAGGCCACGCACAAGCCGAGGTATGCAGCGAAGCCCACCCAACTCTCCCGCGATGGTTTGACGATAAACAAACCACCCCACGTCATCCAGCGCTCCTGGGCAGGAACCGCTTCGTCCAGCGTCTGACCCAGACGGTCCTCCTGACCGATCGGCGTGTAAATCTTCGTGAAAAACCGATCAACCACTTCCGGATCCGGGGCGCGGGTCAGTAGCGAACCGACGATGCCGCCAAAGATGCCCGCCGCCAACGGGGCCCCAATCGCCACCGCGGCCGGAACCTCCAGACCGCCATAACGCGTGAATAAGTACACCGCCGAAGCCAGGACCGTCGCCCCGTACATGCCCCACTGATTCATCCGCCGCCACAATAGCCCCATGGCCGTCGAAATGCCCACCAGTGCCAGAATCGTGAAATAGGCCATGATCGCATCCACCACGCTCCGCAACACGATCGCCATGACCAGGGAGATCAACACGTACATCACCCCGGTCACCTTCGTCACCATCAACGCGCTCCGATCACTGGCCGCCGGATTCAGGTAACGCCGGTACAAGTTCTCGCTGAACAAACCCGCCACCGTTACTTGAAACGCGTTGCCCGACGACATCGAGGCCGCCATGATGCAGGCCAGCATCAAACCCTGCAACACCGGAGGCAGCAACGCCCGGATCGAATCACCGAAAGCCGCATCAGCCACCTGCCCGTCCACCGTCACCCCCTGCTGGAACAGATGCGCCAGCCAGGCCAGGCCGAGGATCGCCCAGCCGATCGTGCAAATCCGCTTCAACATATTGCCACCGGCAAAGCCCATGCGGCCTTCCCATTCCGATTTGCCCGCCCCGCAAACCGTGATCAAATGCGGTAATGCCATCGCACTCAAGGGCGCCTGAACGCATAACAGCAGCACCACCCAGATGTCGAACCGGTTCGGATCGAACATCGACAGCAGATCGTTTCCCTGAACCTCGGAGGCCGCAGCCAGCGTGGCCTGCATCCCGCGCAAACCGCCCACGCTGGGCAGATTCAAGGCCGCCGGTACCGCCAGAAAGGACAGCACGATCATCATCAAACCTTGAATGAAATCGGTCCGGATCGCCGCCACAATTCCGCCCCAGTAGCAGTAGACCATAAACGTCAACGTCGATACGAACAGGATGCCCAGAAACCAAGCCTCGGCGTTCGGTACCGTCGACTTGCCCATCATCCCCTGCACCGTACTGGTCGTGGCCAGCAGCACGCTGGACAAACAGATCACCATCCCCGCGCTGGCCACCAGGATGTACAGCGCACTGGCCCCCCGCCCAAAACGCTCCTCGAAATAGTCCGCCAGCGTCAGGCAGCGCATGCGCCGGACCAGCGGGGCAATCAACCAATAGAACGGGGTACCGAACATCCAGAGCCAAGATACCCAGACTCCCGAGGCCCCCGTCTGGACACTCCCGCTGATCACCCCCGCCGCGTCACCCGGATTCGTACCCGCTCCAAACGCATGCATCACCATCATGGGGGTCCCGAATGAACGGTCCCCCATCAGGTACCCACTCTGGCTGCTGGCCCGCCGCCGACTCCACCAGCCCAATGCCAACATAACGACCATATACGCCGCCAGAACAACCCAAATTGTGTATTCGAGTCCCAGTAACATATGATTCTCGATCTTCCCGTCTGGTTTCGAAGTTCCTGTAGCCGGACTGAGAATAAATCCTGGACCCGGCCATTGCAATCCCTGCGGCAGGGCTGCGACTTGTCGAAGTGGAAAAGCCGACGAATAATCCCGACAGCCACGGGGTCTTCTGGAACGTGGTGGTCACCGGGCGAAACCGTGGCTGGAGCCCCGACGCGATGCCGATTGGCGGCTTGGACACCAACCCGAGTCGAGGAGTGCTTTGTTGAACGCTTCCAAAAGAAACGGTGCTACGGGCGATGCTTGT
>SLEY01000238.1 GCA_007124535.1 Planctomycetaceae bacterium | reverse complement strand
GAAAAATCAGGGAGAAGCAGTCCACCACATAAACGATTTGTCGGTCTTCCGGTTCCCGGACTTCCGCGGGGGCACATTCCGCCACTTCCCCTCGGGAGACGGGCTCCGGGTCTGTCTGAAAGCCTGAGAAAGTGCGCTGGCGGAGCAGTTTGGACATAAAAGGGGCGGTTTGACAGACGTGCGGTTCGGCAGAACAGGAGAGCAAGACACCATGCAGGGCGCCGGCAGGGTCGACCCCGCCCCGAACCGGCGAAACCGGTCGTTCGCGGCGGCATCTCCGCTATCTTACGCCGCCCGCCCGCCTTTTGTCAACCGGCCCCAAGGCTCGAGCGCAGCCGACAAAGGCGTGGGCCATTGATTACCAATGGTATCCAACCTGAAACAAACCCTGCGGCCCAACCCATGCGAGCCCCATCCCGAAAACTTGAGCGAGCCAGAGAGTTGCTTATGAGCGAGAATGCTCCGAATAACAGGCCACAAGAAGAAAACGCAGGGGACAGGGCGCGCCCCACCCGGCCGCTACCGCATCCGACCTCCCCGGAGGGGAGGTGAAATCATGCGACTCTTCACCCTCCCGCTTGCGGGAGGGTCGGACGCGGTAGCGGCCGGGGAGGGTATTTACCAACAATAGCCCCCTTTAAGCGGGCCATTGATTCTTTTCGGAGGTTCAGGTTGGTCCCTGCTCGGCGCGGGTCTCTGACCCCGCCGGAACCGCCGACCGAAGGTCTCCAACGATATGGGAGACCTTCGGTCGGCCGGGTGGCTCGGTCAGAGACCGGCCACAACCACAGCGCGAGACCGGCCACAGCGCGGGGGGACGGCGGCGACGAACGCGACCGTAATTTCTTGGCAGATAGTAAGGAACTAGAAATTCATCCACAGCGATTCGATCATCCGCTGCTTCTTGCCGCCGCCCGCCGCTTTGTTGTCGATCTGGATGTCGTCTCGTCGCCAATCGGCCAATTCCTGGTCGTAAAGCCGGTTGGGATAGCCCGATAAGATCACTTTGCCTCGGCAACCGCGGATCGTCGCCAGCAGTTCCCGATGATCGTCCTCGGTCATCTCGTGCTGGTAGGCACTGGTTGCGGCCCGGGTCTCGTGCACATAGGGCGGATCCAGATAGTACAGCGTCGCTTCGCCATCCTGCTGGCGAATCACATCGACCGCGGGCTGGTTCAAGATCACCACGCGTCGCAGCCGCGCGGCCACGGCGGGCAAACCATCGACACAATTCCACCAAGCGGAAGCCTGTTCGCTCATCTGGCGACGTGTCCGGCGGCGCGACAGCGTGCCGAACGAGCGGAATCCGCCCGCGCGACTCTGCCGGCATCGAACAAAAAACGCCGCCGCCGCCGCCGGATCCGGATCGCTGACCGGAACCATCCGCGCTCCAGCTTCCTCCCATTCGATCTGCGAAAACGGCGTGGCCTGGACCTCGCGGAAGAACATGTCAAATGTGTCTTCCCGTTGCAGAACCCGCCAGAAATTGGTCAGCTCGCGATGGATGTCGTTGACAACTTCACTAACCCCCTTATGGTAGCATTCCTTGCCCCAGAAGAGTGCTTCCGCAGAGGGTTCCCTTTCCAACAGCACCGCCAGTCCTCCGGCGTAGGGTTCCACATAATGCAAATGCGGCGGCATTCTGGCAATGATCTGCTTGGCCAAATAATGTTTGCCACCCCACCATTTTAACGGCTGAACAAGGCTCACTGGACCTCCTAATGATCTACGCTGTCTGTCCGGCAATAGGCACCCGGTTCACGAGCCAATTAGAATATCGAGGGCTTCAAGAAACGCAATGGGAGCACTCCGGCGGGGGAGTGCGACGGCTTTCCGTCGAACCCCCGATCATCAAACGTGCCGATTTTTGAGAACGGGGGCGATCAGTGGGACGTTGTTGTCGATGAACCCCCGTCCGTCGGGACGGAATTCACAACCTAGGTAGGGGTTCGGCAAGCAGCTTTCGGCCTTGCTGGCCTATCCATTGGGATTTGTGGCGTTAAGATGTGGGTCTTGGAACCGTCTGCGACGCAATTGGGTATTTGTGAACTCCAGCCCCCTCCCCGGCCATGAAATCCTGCATCCGCTTGCTCACCCTCCTCGTGTGGGGATCGATCTTCGTCCTGCCGCTTTTCGCGGAAAACTGGCCCCAGCGCCGCGGTCCCCGCGGCGACGGCCATTCGCCAGAAACGCACCTTCCGCTGACCTGGAGCGAGGAACGCGGCGTCGTGTGGCGCTGCCCTCTGCCGGGGTGGGGCAACAGCACGCCGGTTATCTGGGGGGATGCCATTTTTGTGACCAGCCACGTCGATAACCGCCAGTTGGTGCTGTTGCGGATCGACCGGGCCACTGGCCAAGTGCACTGGACCGAACGGTTGCGGGGCGAGTACCGCGCTTCGCCGGTGCTGGCCGACGGGCGGATCTATTTCCTGAATATGGATGGACTTTGCACGGTCATCCAGGCGTCGGACCAATTCCGCTTGTTGGCCGAAAACCCCCTGGACGACCGCACCTTGGCCTCGCCAGCGGTCAGCAACGGGCGGATCTTCATCCGCGGGCACGATGCGCTCTACTGCATCGAAGGCTAGCAGCGGCTGGCAACTCCCCCGGGATGACCGGCGCCATGATCCCGTTCTATCCCCTGCCCAAGGACTCCGATGACTCACACCCCATGACCCGCATGCACGACCGATTGTATGGGGTGCGGCGTTTCGTTGCCAGCAATTGATGGCGTAACAGGTTCAGCACCTGCTTGACGGTCCGGGCGGTCAGGACATCGGGATGCCCGGCAAAGGGCAGAAACTGGTGCTGGGGGCCGTGGGGTCCGACCAGCGCCAGTTGGACATGGCCCGCGGGTTGCCGATCCGCGTCGCTCGGGGGAAAGGGTCCCACCGCAAGGCACCAGTCGGTCGCGAATTCCGCTCGCGCTTGCTCCGTGACCGCGACCAAGGCATCCCCGTCGGAGGTCGGGGTAGGGGTCAGGCCGGCGGGCGAGTCGGGCAGGGTTGGGGGCGAATCGCGGAGCACCCAGCCGCCTCGGTAGACCAAGCCTTCCGGCTCCCCACGGCTCAACCAGTGGGCCAGCAGCCCGCCGGGACCGTATTCGACACTGGACACCGTCTGGCGGGCATCGGCCAGCAGGCGGATGACGGCGTCTTGGAGTTCGTCCTCGCCTTCGCCGAATACCAAGTCTCCCAGACACTCGCGGATGGTGGCTGCGGTGGGCTCGATCAATTGCTGGCAGGCATGGGGGGTCGTGGCGGTGGCGGTGATCCGCAGGGTAATCGTCGCTCGGCTGACCGTGATACCGACCCGCGGCTGGCGGCCGCGTCGGATCAAGTCGGGCAGCATGGCTTCCAACTCGCTTTCGCCGACACCGAAACAGCGCAGCGTGTGATGCCGGATACAGCGGGCGAGTCCCGTGTGAGCCCGCGGCAACTGCTGCACCGCGGGCAGCACACTTTGCTCCCACATCGCGAACATTTCGGCGGGAACGCCGGGCAAGGCAAACACCCGGGCTGGCGGGCCGTTCTGCCGTGGCAGCCCGAGGGCGATCCCGGGGGCGGTACCGTGCGGGTTCGGGATCGGCCGACTGCCCCGCGGAAACAGGGCCTGGACCGCGTTGCGTTCCGGCATGGGGCGCTGCCGCCGGGCAAACAGGCGGCGGATATGCTCGAGCACCACCGGGTCCGGCACCAGTTCCTCGCCCGCCGCCCCGGCCAGCGCTTGGCGCGTCAGATCATCGGCAGTCGGGCCCAGGCCGCCCGTGCTGACCACCACCTCCGCCCGCTCCGCCGCCGCTCGAAAAGCCGCGATGTTCGCCGCCAGATCATCGCCCACCGTGGTGTGGAAGATGACGGTCACACCGATCTCCTCCAAACGCTGGGCCAACCAACGCGTGTTGGTGTCCAGCCGCTGGCCACTGGTCAATTCGTCACCGATCGCGATCAATTCCGCATACATGCGCCGGGGGCTCCATCAAGTGCAGGGATACGGGCAAGGGATTCCGCAATCATTGGACATCGTCGACGTGAGCCGCCTGCTGCAACGTCTGGTCCGTACTGGTCGGATCGACCGCCCGGCAACTGGCCGTCAGGCGGTCGGCGATCTCGTGCATGGCCTCCCGCCATTCGTCCTCGCTGATGTCCGGCGGGCAGAACTGAGCGAACTCGGCGGCCAGCAGGATCAGCCGCAGCAGGTGCCGGAAAATCACGCCCTCCTGCTTCTGCAGTCCTTTGCTCGTGATGTATTTATTGAAGTCGCCGCCGAACTCGAGCAACTCCCCGGCCGCCCACACCGGCCGCGTGCGGACATCCCGCAGACCGGGAAAGTCATAATCGAACAACCGCCGCAGCTTGTCCGCCAGCGTCAGCACGAACACGCGTTCCTCGAACATCCCACGCCCTCGCGGCTCGTCCTCCGCTTCCTCCCCGCCAGCCCCCAATTCTTCCGCCGAAGCCAGCCCCAGTTGCAGCAGCGTGACATCCAACCGGGTGGTCGCCAGCGGACCGGGCGGCAATTCCTCCTGCGACGGCACGTGCAGATGATACGCCACGGAACCCGGCACCTCCAGCACGCTCTCCATCGCCTGGATCCGCTCGCTCCGATCCGCGATGCCCAGCTGATTGAGCAGGAACACGCCATACAGCGGATGCACGCCGCGAAGGGCCACCAGTTTGTCCATCGCCGGAGTGGGATGCGCCAGGACGGGGCGATACGCCGCTTTCACCTCGGACGAATCCCCCGTTTCCGACCGGCGGTCGCCGGAACCGGCATCCCGCACCAACTCGGGGGGCAGCAGCGACGCCGGCAGAAGACCGCCGCCCGGCGGGTCCGCCGCTCCGGCCGGTTCCGGACGCTCGGCCCCCGCGTCCTCGGAACCGCCGGCGCTGCCGGGCGGTTCAACCGCCGAACGCGGCGGCGGCGGGTCCAACTCCACATATCCGGCCCGCCATAACGTCATCAGCATGTCTTCCAACTTCCGCTGAGCCGACTCGCGCCGGCTGCTGTCCATCAATCGCTTGCCCACCAGCGTGCGCAAACGATCCACCTCGGGCGACGCATCCAAGACATACGCCAGCAGCCGCCACGGCAACGGCCCGCGGCTGACCAGACGCCCCGGCGCCGCCGCCGTCAACTTGAAATACTGCGACTCCGTCCAGTACTGCTGATTCGCCCGCCGCGTGGGCATCTTCTTCTTCAACGCCTTCTTCGCCTTGCGCAGCCCGGGATCCTTGGTGTCCTCCGGAATCTGGTCGTACTTCTGACGCCAGCGCAGGATCTTGACGTCGTCTTCATGGGCCAAGGCGAATACGTAGCCCTCCGTGTCAAACTGGGGACGGCCCGCCCGACCAAACATCTGGTGCGCCGAACTGGGGTCGATCAGCTTCTTCTTGTCCGGCGGACCCTTCAACAGGTTCGGCACCACCACGCTGCGGGCGGGCAAATTCACCCCGGCTGCCAGCGTCTCGGTACAAACGGCGATCGACAGCAGCTTGCGCTGAAACAACTCCTCCACCACCCGGCGATACTTGGGCAACACGCCCGCATGATGGACCCCCACGCCACGCAGCAGCAGTTGGCGCAGCTTCGGGCCGGCCCCCTGCCGCCACTCGTAACGCTCGAGTTCCTCGGCCAACTGCGCCTGCTGGCCCTCGGCCAATAACCGTCGCCCCTTGATCTGTTCGGCAACCGTCCAACACTCCTCGCGGTTGAAACAGAACACCAGTGCCGGCGTCTTCCGCTCCGCCTCATTGCCCGCCGCCATCGCCTCCAAATGCTCGGCCAGCAGGGCGTCGCCCACCCACTGGAACGTCAACGGCACCTTCCGCTGGTCGCTTTGGACCAATTCCACGCGCCGATTCAGCCGCTGCGACAACCACATCACGAATTCCATCGCGTTGCCCACCGTGGCGGACAACAGCAGCAACCGGACATGCTCCGGCAGCAAACCCAAGCTGAACTCCCAGACAATCCCCCGTTCCGGATCGTTAAAGCTGTGAAATTCATCCATCACCACCGCGAACACATCCGAGAAATCGAAGGACGCACTCAGCAACCGATTCAGGAGGATCTCCGCCACGACCACCAGCACCCCGGCATCCGGATTGATCCGCCGGTTCCCGGTGACCAGCCCGACATCCTCGGCAGAGAACCCCCAGCGGACCGCTTGCAACTGCAATTCCTGGAATTTCTGATCGGTCAGGGCAATCAGGGGTGTCGTGTAATACAAACGCCGGCCCGTATGCAGGGCCTCGAAAACCGCCGCCTCGGCAATCAGCGTCTTGCCCGTCCCCGTCGGCGCGCAGACCATCACCCCATTGTCCGAGGTGAACCAGGACAACAGCGCTTCCTCCTGGACCGGATACGGTTCGTACGGGATCTGGTCGAAGTACCAGGCAGCCAGTTGGTCGCGCGAGGGACCATCGCCTTGCCCATCAGGCATATCTGAACACCAACAAAGGGGG
>SLEY01000036.1 GCA_007124535.1 Planctomycetaceae bacterium | reverse complement strand
TGAACTCCGTTAAACACGGAATCGGGCTGGTTTTCCGAGTCGGCCCGGGCGGTGGTCGCGGCCAGGGACGAGGCGGCGACGGCTGCGGCGCCGAGAAACGTTCTGCGAGGTACGGTGATGCGTTGCTGGTCCATCGTGGATTCTCCCGATGCGATTTTGGCACGGCCTGCCGCGATCCGTTTCGCGGAGGATGTGATTAACGAAGTCCTCAGGATAGCACAAGCTGCCGGCGGAAGCCAATCGGCGGTCCGGGCTGTCAAAGGGCGGCCGCGGAGCCCATGCCTTTGGTCAACGCCATGAAGGCCGATTCCAAGTTGACTTCCTCCTCGCGGAACAACGTCAAGCGATGCCCGCGCTGGATCAGCAGGGTCGGCAGATCGCTGTAATCCTGGACCCCCGGCTGGAGAGTGGCCCGGATGTGTCCGTTGCGGATTTCCACGGAGGCCACCTGCGGATGATCGTCCAGCAACCGCGCGGCCGTTTCCGGCTGGTTGTGAACCGCCACGTGCAGCACCGTCTGCTGGCGAACCTGCCGCATCACATCGGCCACCGAGGCATTGACGCTCATCACGCCGCGGTCGATCACGCCGATCTTATTGCAGATGTCGGCCAGTTCCGGCAGGATGTGGCTGGACACGATGATCGTTTTGCCCATTTGGCCCAGTCGGCGGAGCAGATTTCGCATCTCGATGCGTGCCCGCGGATCCAATCCACTGAGCGGTTCATCCAGCAGGAGGACCTGCGGATCGTGCAGCAGGGTGCGGGCGAGTCCCAGCCGCTGGGTCTGGCCTCGGCTGAGCGTATTGGCATAGGCGTCGCGTTTGAAGTCCAGGTCCACGATCTGGAGCATTTCGTCACAGACCTGCCGCCGCCGCGGACCACGGATCCGATAGGCGGCCGCAAAGAACTCCAGGTATTCGATCACCCGCATGTCGTCGTACACGCCGAAAAAATCGGGCATGTAGCCCACCAGTCGCCGGATCTCGCGGGGGCGGGTGTAGATCGAATTGCCGCAGACATACGCCTCGCCCCACGTCGGGTTCAGCAGCGTGGCAATGATCCGCATCGTGGTCGTCTTGCCGGCCCCGTTGGGCCCGATGAAACCGAACAGATCGCCCTCGTCCAGCGTCAATTCGATGGCTCGGATGGCGAACATCTCGCCGTATTTCTTGGTCAGATCATGAGTTTCGATCACCGGGGTTCCTCCACGGGAAACACAATTCGATACAGGGCCGTCTGGCGATCGATCGCCGCCCCGTCCAGCGACTGACCGGCTCGGGTCAGGGAACTGGCGGCCGGCCCGCGGCCAACAAGGATCGCGCGCCCTGTGCGGAGATGTTCGCTGAGATCCAGGTAAGGTTGATAGCGATGGGTCAAATCGGTATAGGACCGCCCGCCGGCCGCATCGTGGAACATCAGGATCTCCAGGATGCGCGAGGCATCCCGCGACGTCCGATCCCAAGGCGTGCTGACATCCCGGGTCTCCACCACGCGGCGGCGGGTCAAACGCCACTCCAAGTTCCGCGGCGGCAGGCCGTCAAACGAAATCGTCTGACCCGGCTGTAGCGTCCCGCCGATCGGGTAGGTCCAGTTCCGAAACAACACCATGGCATCGTGCAACTCTACGTCCAAGGGATGCGACAACCGGCCGCTCAGCAGACCATTGCGGTCGATCGTCAACTCACTACTGGGCGGCACATCGACCTCGGCCCACCAGCGGGCCAGCAGGCCCTTGCTGGAGGACACCTGGATCGGTACACCGAGCAATTCCGGCGAGGTCTGGTCCGCTTCGTTCGCGGGGCGGATGGCGTATCCCAGCGGAAAGAGGGTGGCCGTGGAAGCCGTGTTCAAACCGCCCAGCCCGTCACCGGGCAAACCCTGCCAGCCGAACAAGCGGCCGCCCTTCCCGATCGAATCGGCCGGCAACGGCCAGCGCGTCTCCAACCCTAAATCGAAGGCCGCCGTCTGCGGGCTGTACACGTGCATCCAGGTGGTACCCCGGGCGACCGCACGATCCATGTCGACATCGACCAGATCCACCTGATTCACCTGAACCCGGTTGCCGGAGAACCGGGTGGTCAGAACAATCGCCAGCACGGTAAAGGCCACTACGGTCAGCGGGAAGGTGAGCCACGTCCAGTGCATCCGCCCCACCCGCTTCAGTAGGAAATAATCCGCAGGTCCGATCAACAGGATGTACACCAGAATCAGCCCGGCCACCCAGGAAAACTCCACCCGCGTCACGTCCGTGAACTGGTCCAGCGCAGCCCGCAACTGACCGGTCAGATCGTCGTAGCCCAAATGCGTGATCTGGCTGCGATCCGGACCCTCGGGCGATGGCCCCCGCCGCCCGACACGACTCCGCAAGATCCGCCGAACCAGGGCCGGACGGCCTTGCCATTGATCAAACGGCGGTTGCTCCACATCAAAAGCCAAAAACACCGCCTGACCCATGCCATAGGGGTAGCGGATGATCGTCGGCAGGTAACCGGACGGACCCCCGGTCTCGCTGCTCTCCACCAACCCCCGAACCTCGGCCAGCACGGCCATGGGCAAGCTGAAACGGCGGATTCGCTGCCCTCCCGCCGCTTCCAACCGCTCGGTCGCACTCGCATAGTCCTGCAACCCGCTGGTCGTACGCTGCGCCGTGACTTCGACCAACTCGCCGGGGGCCAAGGCCGCCAAACGGCTGCCCGGGCTCAATACCTGCTCCGCACGCTCCCCCACGCTCCAAATCAGACGCCCCCCCAGTTGCAGCCACTGGGTGAACGCCGCGAACTGCTCCTCATCCATTTTCTCCAATAGGCTGGTTTGATGCGTTGTCACGATCATCGTGTCCACGCCTTCATAACCGTGCCAGTGCCGAGGCAAGCGGTTTGTCCGCTCCAACCGCTGGACGCTTACCGAGCCCTCACGCCCGCGCTGGCGGCGGCGGACCGCTTCCTCCTCGCCAATCGAAGGACCCAGAACCAGCAGCAACTCCTCCGTCGCCTCCAGCGGCGAAGGTAGTTCGCCAGCCGCAAAGCGGCGTTCGGCCAGCACATGCTCTCCACTCAGCAAACGCACTCGGAGCGGGGAAGCGGAGCGGCCAAATTTGACGTAACACAACCATCGCCAACGCTCCGAATCGACGGCCTCACCATAAACGGGCCGCTCGTCCCGATACGCAGCCTGCACCCCGTCCCCGTCGGCCGTCGTCAATTCGATCCGAATCGTCCCCGGATCCGTGACACCGGATACGGTGATCCATACGGGGGTCCAGTGACCCAGCTTGTAGGTACCCTCAAAGCCGACTTGCACCGCCTCGATCTGCGGGGGATCCGCCGCTTCGGAAGCAGCCACAGGCACGGCCAACCACGGGATTGCCAGGAAAAGAACGCAAAGTCGAAGCATAATGATGCAGGAACCTGCCGGTTTTCACCAGGAGAGGGAGTGAGGGTCCAAATTGAATTGATTCCATCCAGTATTACGGAAAGTCCAGCGTTGGCCAAGCGGCAGGGCTGCCGTTTCCTTGCCGGCGCGCCCGGGATCAACGAGCGAGATCCGGTCTTCCCGGTCACGGCAACCCTCGTGCCTTCCCTACGTTTCCGCCCGGCCAAAAGTTCACCTTCCGGTAGGCCCCCCCCCGTCAGCTGGCTAAGGTTTCTCGGCATCCGAGCAGCGGCAGATCCCGTGGCCGCAACCGGGGCAACCGGTTCCATACTTTTCCAGCACCGCTCGCGTCAAATCGACCCCTTCGACGTTGGCAATGGTCGTGAGCCAAGCCAGCACGTCGGCGAACTCCTCGGTTTTCTCCTCGTGCGACCCCTCGCGCAGGGCAGCTGCCAGCTCACCGATTTCTTCCACCAGCCACATGAACGTGCCGTCCACGCCCCGAGCTTCGTCTTTCTTGCCGTACATGTCCTGGATCAGTCGCTGGAATTCGCGGAGCGAGATCTCAGGCACGGGGGGTGTTTGGTGTTCCGTCATGGATGGGTTCTTTTCACGTGAGAGGGTGGGTCAGCGGGCGCTCGGCACGCAGCGCGAGTTGTTCGGCGGCACGCGCCTGCTCCCTTTCCAGGAATTCCCGCCCGGGCCTCACTCCGATGAGGTCCCAGGGCAACGGCCGGTCGATCGGATAGGCCTGGTGCAGGATCCGTTCGATGTCCAAACGCGTGTCGGCCACGGCGTGCCACCAGCGTGAGGGGCAAAAATGCTCGGACCAGCTGTCCATTCGGCCCCCGCGACGCCAAACCAACTCGATCACCTCGGCCATTCGGCGGTCGCCGCGGCTGAGCAATCCCTCCAACAAACTCGTCTCCACCGAATGGCATTGGATCCGCACACAGCGCAGACGGCGCTGGCGGCGCAAGTAGGCATGGCTCTCCTGAAAATACTCGCGTCGCTGCATGGCGTTCCACTGGAATGGCGTATGGGGCTTGGGAACGAAATTCGACACGCTGGCCGTCACCTGAGGGAAGCGTCCCCGTTGCTGCTTGCCGATGCGAGCGATGGTCTCCGCCATGTGGACAATGCCCTCCAAATCCTCCGGACGTTCCCCCGGCAGACCACACATAAAGTACAGCTTGACGCGCTCGTATTGGTTCTCGAACGCGACCCGGCAACCCTCGTACAGGTCCTCGTTCTTGATCTTCTTGCGGATCTGCTCCCGCATGTCGTCGCAAGCCACCTCGGGGGCCAGCGTCAAACCCGAGCGGCGGTCGTTGCCGATCAATCGGGCCAGCGTCCGCAATTGCGCGTTGACCCGCAGACTGGGCACCGAAATGTTCACACCCAGCGGCCGGAAGATACGTTGCAACTCGGTAACCAACGCTTCGAAGTGCGGGTAGTCGCTGCTGGACAGGGACAGCAGCGAGATCTCATTGAAGCCCGTCTGGCGATACGTCTCCCAAGCCGCATTCACGATCGTGGCCACCGAACGGACGCGAAACGGGCGCTTGATCACCGTGCTCTGACAGAACCGGCAGGTCCAGGGACAGCCACGCATGATCTCGATCGCGATCCGATCGTGGACACTTTCGACAAAGGGCACCACCGGCCGGGTCGGCAAGGGGACGGCGTCCAAATCGGCGACCACCGCAGGCTGGATCACTTCGGGGACGCGATCACTCGAACGGCAGTAACCTGCCAGCCGGCCGTCCCGATACTGGGGCTGATAGAAACGGGGGGCGTAGACATAGGGCGACTGGGCCGCCAATTCTTCCACAGCTTCCGCCCGTTGCTGGCGACCCGCCCGCCCTCCGGCCGGGGAGCCGAGTTGATCCTGCCGCTGTTTCCATCGCCCGCACACCTCCGGAAGACTGATTTCACCGTCCCCCAGAATGAAAACGTCGATAAACGGGGCCAGCGGTTCGGGATTCTGCCCGCAAGGGCCGCCCGCCACCACCAGCGGATGCCGCATCGTGCGGTCGGCCGCGTGTAACGGGATCCGACCCAAGTCCAACATGTTCAGCACGTTGCCATAAGCCAACTCGTACTGCAACGAGAAGCCCACCACGTCGAATTCGTTGAGCGGCGTGAACGTCTCCAAACTGAACAGGGGCAGGTCGGCCGAGCGGAGGGCCTGTTCCACGTCCAGCAAGGGGGCGAAAGCCCGCTCGCAATACCAATCGTCCCGGGCGTTCATCAGGGCATACAGCAATTGCAGCCCGTGATGGCTTAGCCCGATAGTATAGGCATCCGGAAACGCCAGACACAACCGCCCCCGCCCTTCCCGGGGGTCCTTGCGGACCATGTTCCATTCGCCTCCCAAATACTGGGCCGGCATGCGCACACGCGGCAGCACGTGACGAATCAGGTATTCCTTCAGCGGCGGGGCGTCCATGAACTCGCTTTTTAGGGGGATTTAGTAGGCTATGAAACGGTGGAATCGGTGGGACTCGACCACCCCGCCCTCTTGTACGCGGCGGGCATCGTCTACAATCTGGCAAGTTTTCACCGTTTGCTCAACCGCCCGTCCCGGAAAGGAGAGCCGGACATGGAGTTCGTGAGTGTTGCCAAATTAGGAGAGATCCCCGAGGGGCGGGGGGAATCGTTCGTGGTGGGCGAGCATCTGGTGGCCGTGTTCAACGTCGGCGGCCAGCATCTGGCGATCAACGATCTCTGCCTCCACATGGGGGCTTCACTGGCCGAGGGAGACGTCCACGAGGGCGTGGTCAGCTGTCCCTGGCACGGCTGGCGGTTCCGGCTGTGCGACGGCGCCTGGTGCGATAACCCGCGGATCAAGACGGAGACCTTCCCTGTCCGCATCGTTCACGATCAGATCCAGATCGGCTTGCCTTGAGGAAGTCGCCGACCCTGAAAACCCCAGTAACGTTAGCCGGCCGGGAGTGCGACGGGACGGACCCCAATACGCAGGGATCCTGGATTTCGTGGCGGGCACTTGGTTCGCCACCGGTTGCCGGATTGCGGCGGAACCCGAGGATGGCTATCGTGGGGAGGTTCACGTGAAAAGCCCGCCCGAGGCGCGGG
>SLEY01000299.1 GCA_007124535.1 Planctomycetaceae bacterium | reverse complement strand
TTTTTCCTCGGGGTCGTTCTGGTCATCCCGATTGCCATATTGATCGCCCTGCTGTATTCGCTGGGCCGCTTCTTCTGGTCCGTGTTCTCCGACCTCCGCTTGTATCGGGAGCTGGATCAAATCCAGTCGCAGAGCGAGTCTCGTCTACAGAAGAAACGGGAGGAGAATGCCAGGCGGCTGGACAACGGGTGCGAGCACTGTTTTGATAGTGCCTTAGGTGGTTTTCCGCCGGGCGTCTGCCCCCGTTGTGGTTTGGAAAAAGAGAAACCCCCCGGACGCTGCGACCATGTCTGGCGAAGGCGGGAGGGCCCGGTGTTGGGCAGCTATTGCGAGAAATGCGGCAAACGCTATCGGCCGGATGCCTGAACTGCGGAACCGTTCGCCCGAGAGATAAAGAAAGCACAATGCTGTGGAGTTGGACCTGATAGACAAAGTGGTCGTGGTTACGGGTGGGTATCGCGGACTGGGCCAAGCGATCTGCCGGCTGCTGGGTGCGGAGGGAGCGCGGGTGGCTGTGAATCATCGGCACAGCGAACAAGCGGCGGAGGAACTGGCCCATCGCATCCGCCAGCAGGGTTCGCAGGCCCTGCCGGTCGCCGGTGATGTCTCGAGCGAGTCGGAAGTGGCGGCGCTGTTCGACCAGGTGGAAGACCGTCTGGGCCCGGTCGATGCCCTGGTGAACAACGCGGCCTACTGTCCGACGGACCCCACGACCGAATTGACGTTGCGGGAGTTCAACCGCGCTTTGGAGGTAAATTTGGGGGGCACATTTCTCTGTAGCCGCGAGTTCGCTCGGCGGCAACTGCGAAGGAAGCGGGCGGGGAAGATCGTGAATATCTCCTCGCAA
The DNA here is from genome assembly GCA_007124535.1 of Planctomycetaceae bacterium. Classification (GTDB taxonomy): domain Bacteria; phylum Planctomycetota; class Planctomycetia; order Pirellulales; family Pirellulaceae; genus SLMF01. The sequence goes on along the minus strand of SLEY01000299.1, from coordinate 5,668 downwards.
GCCGCCTTTCGCGGCTCGCAATCCGGCAAGACCGCCTACGACGCCAGCAAAGCGGGGATCATCGGCTTTACCGTCTCCCTGGCACGGGAAATGGCCCCGCACGGCATCAACGTCAATTGTGTCGCTCCCGGCCTGATGTACACCGAGATGCTGGCCCCGGCCGTCGATGCCGATCCCGAACGTTTCAATCGTCGAGTTCCCTTGGGCCGGCTGGGCAAAACCGAGGAGATCGCGGCCATGGTCGTGTTCCTCTGCTCGTTCCGCGCCGACTACATGACCGGCGCCACGGTGGACGTCAGTGGGGGCTTGGCGATGCACTGAGTCCCCGGGGGACCAAGTCAATCTGGAGAAAGGCTTTGCCATGAACAGGATCTCTGCTTGGTTGCTGGTGGCGGTGGTTGCGTGGGGATTTTCCGCCCCAATATCCGTGTCTGCCGAAAATTCCCATCCTGCTGAGAAGCCCAATATCGTGCTGATTGTCTCTGACGATCAGGGCTATCAGGACTTGGGCGTTCTTGGCGACCACATCCTGACCCCCCATTTGGATCGACTGGCTCGCGAGGGAACGCGGCTGACGAACTTCTATGTGACTTGGCCGGCTTGCACCCCCAGTCGAGGTTCCTTGCTGACCGGACGGTATCCGCAACGCAACGGCATCTACGACATGATCCGCAACGAGGCCCCGGACTATGGGCACAAGTACCGTCCGGACGAATATGCGGTGACTTGGGAGCGGATTGGCGGGATGGACGTGCGGGAAATCCATTTGCCTCAACTGCTGCAACAGGCGGGATATTACTGCGGGATTTTCGGCAAATGGGACTTGGGCATGCACCGCCGTTTCCTGCCGTTGCAGCGGGGTTGGGACGAGTTCTATGGATTTGTCAACACGGGCATCGACTATTACACCCACGAGCGTTATGGGATCCCGTCGATGTACCGCGGCAATTCGCCGACCAACGAGGACCAGGGGACGTACTGTACGTACCTGTTCCAGCGCGAGGCGGTGCGCTTTGTCATCGAGAATCGGGACCGCCCGTTTTTTCTGTACTTGCCCTTCAACGCCCCGCACAACGCTTCCAGCCTGGATCCCAAGATCCGGCCGGCGGCCCAGGCGCCGGAGACGTGGCGGAAACGGTATCCCGAATTGCACGCGCAGGAGGGATTTGTCGAAGGCGCCCGTTACGGCCAACCGGCGCAGGTGCCGAATCGGGCCCTCCGCCAGACGCATTATCTGGGGTCCGTGACCGCGATGGACGCGGCGATCGGCGAGGTGCTGGACTTGCTGGACGAATTCGGCGTGGCCGAAAACACCCTGGTGATCTTCTTCTCGGACAACGGTGGGGCTCGGGGAGTCGGCGCGGACAACGGGCCCTTGCGAGGCGGCAAAGGAAATCTGTTCGAGGGCGGGGTGCGGGTCTGCGCCTTGGTACGCTATCCCGGCCACATTCCCCCCGCCACGGTGAACGACGAGTTCCTGACCGCGCTGGAATGGCTGCCCACCTTGATTAACTTGGCTGGCGTCCAACCTCCTGACGACCTGATCCTGGACGGCTTCGATCTGCTGCCCGTACTTGCCGGGGAAGAACCCTCGCCGCGCCAAGCCATGTTCTGGAAGCGGCGGGGGCAGGAGGCCTGCCGCGTGGGCTCCTGGAAGTGGCTCCGCCATGACGGGCGCGTCTACCTGTTCGATCTGGCCGAAGACCTCGGCGAACAGCGGAATCTGGCCGAATCGCACCCGGACAAGACACGCGAAATGCAGGCCCATTTCGAGGCCTGGCTGGCGGAAATGGAAGCGGCCGAACCCCGAGGACCGTTCCGGGATTACTGAAATCCCCCGCCGGTACACCCCCAGGTGACTCGGCCAAAATAGGGTATCCCCTCAAGTCTGTTCTTCCGGGCCAGGAGATTCGTCGGTGTCGGTTGGAGTCAGATGACGGAAATCGGGAGTGGCAGGTACGTCGGGGATCAGTTCGTCCAGCGACCGGTGGGGATCCAAATCGTAGTATTTTCGGCGAATCCGGGCGTCGGCTTGCCGGTCGCTGCGCCGGTAGAACCAGTTGGCCAGCGCAATCACGCCCAGGGCGGCGAGAAAAGCGGTTCCGCCGAGCCAGCCCCACGCGGGATGCGACGCCGGTTGCCGTACCAGCAGTTGAGGCGGCGGACCAATCAATAAGGGACTCAGTTGCTGCCGGTCCGGACCAAAGGATTGCACGTAATCCGTGGCATACGCCCAGAGCTTGAAATAAAATCCGGTGACTCGCATCTCCTGATTCACTTCCGGGTCCGCCGGCAACCCGGGTGGCAACTCCAACACGCACAGATGGACCGGATAGGTGTTACGAAACACCGGCGATTCGCCTTGCTGCGGGCTGTCGGCCAAACGCACTTCCTGGTCGCCCAGCGGGAGCAGCAGATCGATCTGGTAGTAGTGCTGGATCCCGAAACGTTGCTGGACGGATTCGTCTTCCACCAACACCTTTTGGACGCGGCGTGCCGTGGCGTCGAAGCGGAACAACCGCCCCTGTTGGCTGGTCGGCTGGTTCAGAACGGCAGCCAAGTCCAAGGGTTGCGGAGCCGAGTCGGCCAGAACCTCGCCGGAGGCCCGATCGGCCGCCACCAACAACTGATAAAAGGCCTCGTGATCGGCCGCTAACAAACGGCGCGCATTCGTCCGCCGAACCTGATCCCAGAGACCGGCGTCCATCCCGAGTTCGCTCAACAAGACCTGCTCCGCGGTCACCCCCCGCTGCGGAGCGACCCGGTCCGGCAACCATGCGATCCGTTCGGATGCAAAGTACACCGGCGCAGTGCCCGGCGCCCCCTCTCCGACCTTCAGCAGCAATCCCAAGAACGCCGCCGGGTCGTCCAACGCCTCCGCCTCCTCCCAAGCTTTGGGGACGACCCGACACACCACCTGGACCGGTTCCGCCGCTTCGTCCACCTCGAGGTCGACCACAAAATAATGGTCGAATTGCAGCCGAGTGGCCATTTCCGGCGGCAGCGAGATCCGTTGAACCCGGCGTGCCCGACCTTGCACGGCCAGGATTCGAAACCGGTAGTCCTCCAAGTCGGCATGCAGGACGTCCCCCCACACCGGTTCCCGCTGCCAGGATTCCAGGCGATTTCGGCCGAACTGGGGCAGACGGAGCAGCAATTTGCCCAAAATCTCCTCCTCGTCGGTAACCAGTGGCCGCCCGTCGCGCAGTTGCTCCAGCTGACTGGCATCGATATCGAACAGGGCCAACAGATCGCGGGGACCATTCACACGTGGTACCATCGATTCCGATAACTCGGGTGTCCGTTCCCAGGGCAAACGGTCTCCAAGATGGATCGGCGGAGCATCGGCGGGGGTTAGCGGTTTCCCGAACACGGCCGCGCTGGAGACGAACCCCAGGGCCAAGCATGCTACGGCCAGACGAAGGGAAAGGCCGTGATCGCCGGGCTCTGCATGGACTGACCAAATCATCCTCCTCATCCGTCTCTTCCTCCCGAAAGTTTGGCCGTCGACCGTGACGTCGGACGGGTGGGGCGGGAAGTAAACCAATACAGGCAACCGGCGCAGCCGATACCCAACAAGGCCGTGCCCGCCAACATGGCGATCCAATATCCCCATCCCGGCAGGGACCCGCGGTCCGTAATCGGCAGGGGGCGAGCAGTCCACGTGGGCGATTTGGCCAACAGCAGGGGAGTCAGGCGTGTCCCATCTTGAGCCCGGTAAGCCCAACGTTTGAAAAAGTAGCCGGTGACCTCCAGGTCCTCATCCAATTCCGGAGTTTGACCTTGCCGCTCCATCGCACGGACGTCGGGAAACTCCGGCGGCAACTCCAAGCAGTAGACGACAATCGGCGAATTGGCCGCTACCGGCTGGATCCAAACCATGTAATAACCCGGGATACCGTACAGATTCTCGGGAGCGTGGCGATAATGAGCCAACCGAGCCGTTCCCTTGATCGTGACCAATTGGCCCCGATATTGGTCCGGCTGCCGGTACAGCTGGACAAAACCGACGGTACCCGTGGAATCATCCCTCAGTTCATGGGGGTCGCGAACTGCCAAATCTTCCAGTAATCGGAACCAGATGTCCTTTTCGGACGGACGAAAGACCGTATTATCGGCAATCGTGTGCAGCAGCATCGCATCCAGCGCCGTCTGCAGTTCTCGCAGCACCGTTTGAACTTCTTCGGTCGGCGGCTGAGCCGGGTTCAGGGCCGTCAGGGCGGGGGACACATCGTGTTGCCATTCTGCGTCCAGTTCGTCGATCACGCCGGTCCAGGCCTGACGCTCGGCATCCGTCAACCCCGTGTCCTCACCCGAGATCGCTGCGCGAGCCGTCTCCAGATAACGCTGCCAACCCTGGTCGAGAGCGGTCATCAGTTCTTGCCAAGCGTCATCGTCGTCGGCCGGCAGGGGTTCCCCCAGTCGGCCTTGCCGCAGGCCGCGCATCAGCACGTCGCGTTCGTCCCCTGACAGCGAGTTCCACTGCTGGGCCCAGGCATCTCGCTGCGCCCTTTGCTTCGCCGTCGGTTGGGGCTGGCCGGGAGGCACGTCCTGTTCCGCTTCGGGCAAGGACGGCGGCGAGGGGCCAGCTTCTTCCGGCTGGACATGGACCAGCGGGCCCTGGTCGAATCGGCCCTCGCCCCGCCGATCGGCCTCGCCTACGCGGGTATCCGGCAGTTCGTCCTGCGGTACGGCTGCGGTCGGTTCCTGCAGGGCCCACAACCAATGCCACCTTTCCGGTTTGCGCGCCTCCTGCATCATCAGCAGCACCAAGAACAGGAGTCCACCTAGAAGCAGTAGCTTGCGTTGCACCGACCGCGACAGATAGTCCGGTGGCGGGCGCCGGACGCCCCGGCCGTGGGGTTTTCGGTTTCCAAAATTGAGGGGCATATTCCAAGCCTTCACCAGAGGACTTCGACCAAATGATTTCCAGCTTCATTCACCCGTGATTGGTGATCTACGGGCTCATTGCGTGGCTTGCGAACGGGGAAAGCGGGAATCTGGCTGTATGACTGATCCAGTAATCGTACTGGAAGGACCCAGCTATTTCCTGTCGCGTCGGCGGCGGGGGGTCCCTGCGGCGGTACGTCGGTACGCAACCCGCAAGAAATGATCTACCCGCAACGCTGTGGCCGGTCGCGGTTCGCGCTGTGGCCGGTCTCTGACCGAGCCACTCGGCCGACCGAAGGTCTCCCCTATCGCGGGAGACCTTCGGTCGGCGATTTCGGCGGGGTCGGAGACCCTCGCCGAACGCGGAGACCCTCGCCGAGCAAGGGGGTCGGTTGCCTTAGGCGTGCCACGTCCCCAGTCCGGTCGTTTCCATTCTACGTCGTCAAAGGTTGCAATCACACCCCATGAATCCATTCTTATGGGTAACGATCGGCATGCGTGACCAGGTGATTTGGGAAGCGATTCCCTCTGCGGCGTCGCTTTGAAATTGAGCCGGGATGGTTTACGATAAAAGCAGGTTGGGCAGGGCATTGGTGTTGTTACTTTGGCAGCCGGATGGGAGACGGGTGGAATAACGGGGACGGTCGGCGGCGAATTAAACAGAGTCCGTCGGCGCTCCGGAGAGGTCCAGGCTGCCAGCCGTACCGAAGGGGTGGACGTGACGCTTTCGCAGGCGGACTTTAACCGCTTAGTCGATGAACACGGTCCGACGCTGTAC
>SLEY01000054.1 GCA_007124535.1 Planctomycetaceae bacterium | reverse complement strand
CGGGGTCTCGTCGCCGGGATATAGCTGGTCTTCCAACTTGGTGATATCACGGTCACGAAAGACTTCGGTCCACCATTGTAGCAGGGATTGTTTCTGGTCTTGGTCCGCCTTGTTCGGTGCAAAGACGAATTGGGAGAGGTGTTGTTCTGCCAATTCTTCCGGGTCCCCCTCCCGCTCCAAATACGCCTGCCATCGCCAACGCAGGTCGGGGGGCATGCCCTGCTTTTCCTTGGGGCCCCCATGTGGAATTCGCCAGCGGGGAGTTCGATGAACTGTGCGCAGAATTGGCGGGCCGTCCGTTGAGCCACTTCGCCCCGCCGCCCGCTGAGGATCTCCCTTTCGAATTCGCCCCAAAAGGCCGCCTGGACTCGTTTGGCCGCATCGATACGCCGCCGGACCAACTCCGTCAAACCCGGCCACGCCCGGTAGATCATTTCACTGCTGCGGCAGGTGCCCGAAACCGTGCCGTCGCCCGGACGGAACATCGGTTCGATCGCCTTGGACCAGCGGCGAGGGTTGCGTGCTGCGTCGGGCATCTCGCACAAAAAACGCCAGACCCAGTAGTACGCCTCCGTCTCCGGACGGTCAGCGCAATACAATCGCTGACCCCACTGCGCGACATCCCGATCCTGGCAAAACTGAGCCAGCCAGTAGGCCGTGAAGAACTCCTGCAGCGTCCGATTCCGCCAGTACACCCCGTCCTGTCCCACTTGTGACCGACCCGCTGCCCATACCGCGTCCGCAAGCCCGCGGCGAACGGGCCTGCAGTGGCCGGAGCGATCTTCTTGGGCGGTAGCGCCTCGGGCTTCTCACCCGTGATCCCCCAAACCAGTTTCCCGATCCCCTCGTCCGTCAAGCCATCACGGAGGTCCACCCAGGTGAACGCCTGCAGAAAAAGAGGCAAATCCGGTTTCTCGGGTGCGCCGGGCAAGAGCACGGGAATCACAGGCAGCTTGCGACGGACAAACTCCGCCAAGCAGGCCCGCATCTCCGGCTCTTCCCACGGCCCCAGTCCGGCAGGGCCGTACAGAACCGCAGCCGTCTTGGTGGTCGCGATGATCTGCTCCAACGCGTCCTGCCACGGACGGCCTGGTACCAACTCCTCTTCATCCAGCCACGGTCGCAAGTCATACGCGATCAGCGTCTTGTACAGCTCGCGAACCAGGGGTTTGTCCCGGCGGTTGTGCGACAAGAACACGTCAAATTCAGCCTCGGACCCGGAGGCAGACAGTTCAGTGGATGCGTTATCGGAAGGCGGCATGCGATCGGACCTTAGAAACTGGACCCCTAAATTAGAGTGGGACATACAAACAGCAGGGTATCCCGCAAGCCGCCAAACTAAGCGGGCTCGACCACGCTGTCAAGCAACCCCAAAGCGGGGTGTCCTGTGAAGGCCGGGCATGGCACGCGTCAATTCGTGGTCAGTGAGCCAGGCCGGCACACAAGGCGTTTGTCGCCACCTGAATGCCAGAAAACGGGTCCCGATTCCGGCCGAAAATGGACCCGAAACGCGGATCTGCGTACCCGAATTCGACAGGTCGTGTACCGAAAATTGGCGACTCGGGGACCAAAAATCGTCCGACCGTACCCGAAATCATCTTAGACGAACAGTTCCTCGGAGGTGTTCGAATACCCTGATTGGGACATTTTATTGGCAGAACAGCCCGCAGATCAGCCAGTCCCGACGCCTTTTTGCCACCTTGGCATGAATCGACCTAGCTGACAGGGTGGTTTTTGGGCAGAACGACTGCGGTAACGAGGCCGCCGCCAAAGAACTATGATTCCAAAACCCGCGTCATCGGCGGCTCCCGTTCACCGCTTGGTTCTGTTGCTCTCGCACCTAGCCAACGTCGGTTTCACGTTCGTTGTCGGAAGTGGTAACGATTCGATCGCAGTTAGCAAATCGTCGTCGTATGGGTCGGGCAGTCTGTACACCATGCTGGACGTGCCCACGGCAAAAGCTTCGGGGTTGGCTGCGGAGCTTCGCACGAACACCGTCGCGTCATCATACCACCCGATGGCCCACTTGCCGATCGCAGGGATCTCCGTTTGTACGTGATGAACAAATTCATCCCTTGCGTTGCGCACATCGAATGTCACTAGGCGTCCGCTTCCTGGCTGCGAATAGCTGACATTGGCCATCGGCACGATGCACAGCATTCCGCTTGGGCTGGCAATGGATTTACCTATGGGCCTGAAGTCGGAATGAACCCGGAGCATTGCCCGTGCGAACGTGACGCAGGGACGGAGGCGGTTATCGTACCAGTCGCGAATCATGGTCGTGCGCATCTTTCACACAGCGTACATGTGTGACATCGGCAGTAGCGGGTAGCTCGGTCTAGCAACAGAACGATGTAATTATACCGCCCGCGGTCAGAACTGTCTCATCGTAGAACGGAATTCATTCCGTTCGCGCTGGGGGAAAACGGGGAGGGTGAAAACGGGGATACCCAGCTATTGAAGTCAACCGATACCGTTGTTTTAGTGTAATCCGGACCACCTAAAATGTGCAGTTGGCATCACGACATGCCTGTCGCCGTGTGGGCTTCGGCGGTTCGTCACGTCTGATATGGAAGAGGCTCTAGCGTAGACCGAAGGATGGGTGTCCCCGTTTGGTTCGTCCAAGGATGGGTGCCACCGTTTGGTTCCCCAAGGATGGGTGGCCGCGTTTGGTTTCCCCGTTTGGTTCGGAGTTGGGGTTGGAGGGGCGTTTTTTGGGGTTGGGGTAGCGTTGGGGGTGTTGGGCGGGAGGCGCTCTTGGCTTCGCTTCCAGCCGGGTGGGGCGGATGACGTGCGGGTAGCGAGGTACCGGCCGACGTGAGGCCGGGTGACCGAGGAGCGATTGGGTGGCGGTGCGGCGGGGGAAGAAAAGTGTCGTTTTTCGGAGGATTGGCCTTGTGCCGACCGGATCGAATCGGTATTTACGGCCTCAGAATGAACGTCGCGGTGGTGATCGCTGGCCCACACAGCAGCGTTGGTCACCCCGCGGCGAACGACGGAAAAAACCGAGGCTTCACTGTTTGTGCTGCCATCTGCGGGATTGGTGGTGCAGCCCTCCCTCCTGGGTCGAAGCATTACGCGAACGGGTTGCGGTTTCTGGGTCAACTGTAGCCCCCAGCGCTTCACAGTGGAGCTTGAACTGTGCGTCGGAGCGGCTCTCAAGCCGCTCCGGCGCCAGGGATTCACCGAGCGGGGCGAGTTGCCGCAAGGGAACTCGCCCCGTTCGCGTTTCTTGACGCCCCGCGGGCCTTGAACTCATCGGCCGCGACCATCAAAATAAGGCAGCTTGGTCGGACGCGGTTCTTTCGGTATCCCGGCCAGGTGCCGCGATTTGCCAACCCCCCCCGACAAAACCACCCACAAGAGGAAACTATTATGCCTGGTTGCGTGCTTGCCTATTCCGGCGGTCTGGATACTTCGGTCATCCTTGGCTGGCTGATGGACGAGGGCTACGATGTGCACGCCGTCTACGTCGATTTGGGCCAGCCGTGCGAAGATCGCGAGGCGATTTTGCAGAAAGCACGGGATATCGGGGCGGCCAGTGCCCGGATCGTGGATGCGCGTGAAGAATTGTGCCGCGATTTCGCTTTTCCAGTCTTGCAGTGGCAAGCGAAATACGAGGGCGTGTACCTGCTGGGCACATCGATCGCTCGGCCGTTGATCACCAAGAAGTGCCTGCAGGTCGCCCGGGAGGTGGGCGCCGAAGCTTATGCGCACGGGGCGACCGGAAAGGGCAACGACCAGTGCCGTTTTCAATTGGCCGCCGACGCGTTGGACCCGCGCATCCGTTTGATCGCCCCCTGGCGTCTCGCTCGCTTTCGGGAACGCTTTCCCGGCCGGACGGAGATGATTGCTTACTGCGAAGAGAAGCACATTCCGGTCAAGGCGTCCGTGTCGAAGCCTTACAGCTCGGACGAGAACTGCCTGCACATCAGTTACGAAGCCGGTCGGCTGGAGGACTTGGAGGTGAACGGGGTCGAATTGGTGGAATTCGGCATGAGCGTTTCGCCCCAAGCGGCGCCGGACCGGACGGAGACGCTGACGATCGACTTCGAGAGCGGGGTCCCGGTGGGTGTGAACGGCCAGCCGGGCAGCGCGTACGAGATTGTGGACCGCTTGAACGAGATCGGCGGGCGTCACGGGATCGGACGGATCGACATGGTCGAAAACCGCTTTGTGGGCATGAAGAGCCGGGGCGTGTACGAGGCCCCGGGAATGACGATCCTGTACACGGCCCTGCATCTGCTGGAACAACTGACCCTGGACCGCGAACTGGTCCATCTGCGTGACCGCTTGGCGCCGGAGGTGGCGGAGTTGGTGTACTACGGTTATTGGTACACGCCCAAACTGGACGCCCTGTTCGCTTTGATCCGTCAGGCCCAGCAGTGCGTGACGGGGCAGATCATGCTGCAGTTGTACAAGGGCAACATGCTGGTCCACAGCCGCCGCAGTCCGAACAGCCTCTACGACGAGGGGATTGCCACGATGGAGGGTGGCGGTTCCTACAACCAAGACGACGCGGAAGGCTTTCTCCGCATACAAGGCTTGCCCAGTCGCGTCCAGGCTCAGATCCGTCCCCGGAGCTACTGAACCGGCCGTGGCGGCGAGTGGTGTGTTCGCCCTGCGCCCTTTCCAAAGGAGTTAACGATGCCGAAGCTTGGCCGAAATCTCTCAACCCGGTTGCTGGCGATTCTGCTTCTGATCGGGATCCCGGTTCGCGGACTGGCGGAACCCTCGATCACCGCTTTGCCGATGAATGCCCAGACCACGATCTTTTTGTTGGATCATCAGGAGTACCTGGACCTGACCTTTGCGGGCTGGGGTCCGGGTTGGGCCTGGCAGGGTTTTCGAGGCGAGGTTCGAGCGGAGGATGGGGTCAGCCTGGCGAATGCGCGAACGAGGATCGCTTCGTCGGGCGCCCGTGTGGAAATCGCCTCCCGCACCGAGCAGACCGGACCGCGGCAGATCCGGTTCCAGGTTCAGGTGACCAGCGACCGCGATACGGACCTGACTCTACTGATGGCGGGCGTGCAGTTATCGGAGCGTGCTTTTGCGCAGGGCCGAGTCGAAGCGACGCTGGAGGACGGCAGCCGTACGAGCGTGTCCCTGCCGCTGGGCCGGCAAGGCCTGGGGGAGGCGGTGCGCCGTTTCACGCTGATCGATCGGCAGGGAGGCCGGACCACTTGGGATCTGGAACCGCCGCTGGAGGTGACCAGTGACGGGGACCTTCGCATCGGTCTGGCCCGCCGCCTGCGTGCGGAAGTGCCCGTCGAAGCGGCTTGGACGATCGATGTGCCCGCCCCGCTGACATTCTATCCTCACGCGGATCAGGCGCCTGCGGAACCGGCCGAGGCGGCCTGGTACCCGTTCACCCCCGATGACGACCCGAGCATCCCCAGCGAAATCGGCATGCAGGATTGGTTCGAGACGCCGGCTGGCAAGCACGGTCGGATCCGGGCCGAGGGCAACCAGTTATGGTACCACGATCGTCCGATCAAGCTCTGGGGCTTGAACTTGTGTTTTCGAGCGGGCGCGGCGCCTTCCGCCGAGATCGCCGAGCGGCGAGCGGCCCTGTATCGCAAATTCGGCATCAATGCGGTTCGCCATCATAAGTGGGTCGATGGCCCCGGCTGGGCCGGGATCCAATCCGAACGCAGCGCCGTGCAATTCGATCCGGAAGGACTGGATCGCTTTGATTACCAGAACGCCCAATTTCGGCAAGCCGGAATCTTTCTGAAACTGTCGCAAGCCTTCGGCACGATCCGCATCGGTCCCGACGATCGGGACGCGGTCCCTTATGCCGAAGAGTTCGGATCGTTCGACGGTCCCAATTCGCGAATCGGCGGGGGCAACAGCACCCTGTTCTACTCGACCGAACTGCAGGATCTGACCATTCGTCAGCTGCAGAATATTCTCAACCACCGCAATCCTTACACCGGTTTGACCTATGGCGAGGACCCGGCGGTGGCTTTTGTCGAGATCGTAAACGAAGCCAGCATCTTGTTTTACACTTCGATGAATCCTTTGCGGGACAGTCCCACCCTGCGTCGCCGGACGGCTCGCAATTTCAGCCAATGGCTGCGGGACCGCTACGACGACCATGCGGGTCTGGTCGCCGCCTGGGGCGAAGCCGCCTTGGACAGCTTTGACGAGGTCCCCACGCCGGACGGCGAACCGGAACACCTGGACCGGGACAACCTGCTGCCATTGGGGAACCCCTGGTTCTGGGACCCCGCGCGGCTGGACGGTTCGCAGCAATTCCGCCGCCAGCGGCTGCTGGATAGCCTGGAGTTTTTGTATGCGCTCCAAGTGGAGGCCTACCAGCGGATTGTCCGGGGGATCCGTGAAACGGGCTACGAGGGCGAAATCCTCGGCTCCAACTGGCACGCCGGCCGCATGTTCAGCCACTATGCCAACCTGCATTCCGATTACCAGGTGGGGACCATCGACCGCCACAATTACTTTGGCGGCGGCAGCAGCACCCGGATCCAGAACGCGTCGATGAGTCGCATGCCCGGCTCCGGGATGCT
>SLEY01000580.1 GCA_007124535.1 Planctomycetaceae bacterium | reverse complement strand
TGCCGTGGGAACCAGGAACAAGTGGGCGCACGTGGATTCGAACCACGGACCTCGTCGTTATCAGCGACGCGCTCTAACCAACTGAGCTATGCGCCCGTCGGGGGGGCAAAATCGTGTTCCCGAATCGTCGAATTATAAGTCTTCCGCGACGGGTGTCAAAGGGAGGTCCGGGGTTTCCCGAAACGCGGCCGGCTTTTCCGAAAAAATCGAGGTTCCCTCGAGGATGGGAGATTCGTTATCCTAGAAGCGCAAGGCGATCCGCACAGTGCGGTACCGCCCTGAAATAACCAGGACACCCTTTTTCGGTGCCGGTTTATCTCTACTTAAGAGGGATTCGGACTCATGGATGCGTCCTTCGCTCGTTGCGTTCCTATCACGGGACTGTTCTTCGTGGCAATCCTGTTCGGCTCTTCCGCGCAGGCTTCCGGACCGTCTCCCGCGGCGGCCCTGCGGTTGAAACCGATCCAAACGGAGGTCGATTTCGATCTGCCGGACGATGAGGAAATCGAACGGGTCACCGTCCAGGCGCACAGCGAAGGCGGTGTCGCCGGATGGCACGTGTACAACGCCGCCGGACAATTGCTCCGCCGCTTCCTCGATACCAATCGCGATAACCGCTTGGACATGTGGTGCTACTACAAGGGAGGGGTCGAAGTCTATCGGGATATCGACTCGGATTTCAATGGCAAAGCGGATCAGTATCGGTGGCTAGGTACCGCGGGATCTCGATGGGGGGTCGATGAGAATGAGAACGGGCAGATCGACTACTGGAAGATGATCTCCGCCGAAGAGGTGAGCGCCGAGGTGGTGGCCGCCTTGCGAGATCGCGATGAGGCTCGTTTCACGCGCCTGCTGCCGACGCAGGAGGAGTTGGATTCCTTGGGATTGGGAGAGCGGCAGGCAGCCGTCCTGGCGGATCAGATCGCCGGAGCGGCGGAGAACTTTGGCGCGCTGGCGGCACAACAACGGGTGGTACGTGAAAGTACGCGCTGGGTGCACTTCGGGGCCAGTCCCCCGGGCGTTCAACCTGCGGGTTTCGAGGGCTCCGTGCGGGATTTGATGGTCTACGACAATGTGTCCGCGATCGTGGAAACCGGGGGGACAACCGATCAGATCGCGATCGGGACGTTGGTCCAGGTTGAAAGCGGCTGGCGAGTGCTCGATTTACCCCGCTCGTTGGGAGAAGAAACAACAGCCGATGTGGTAGGCGGGTTTTTCTTTCAGCAGGTGGCCTCCGCCGCCCCGGAATCGGGAGCAGCGGCGGGCGGGTTGAGTGAAACCATGCAGCAGTTGCTGCGACAATTGGAGCAGGTGGATGGCCAATTGGCACGCGTTTCCTCGCCGGCCGAGATGGCGCCGCTGCACGAGCAGCGGGCACGGATCTTGGAACAGTTGGCCAGCGAATCGGGATCGGCCGAGGAGGAGGAGACTTGGCTCCGCCAGTATGCGGATACGCTCAGTGCGGCCGTTCAAGCGGGCGAGTTTCCGGGAGGATTGGCACGATTGCAGAACCTCACCCGGCAATTGGAGCAGCGGGAGGCGGGCTCCGAGTTGGCGGCGTTCGTCCGCTTCCGGTTCATGAATGCCGACTATGGCCAGAATATCCAGCAACCGGATGCGGATTTTGCGGCCATCCAGGAACAGTGGCGTGAGGATCTGTTGCAATTCGTTTCGGATTACCCCCAAAGTGACGAAACTGCGGAGGCGATGCTCCAATTGGCGGTAGGCGAGGAGTTCGATGGCCAGACGGAGCAAGCGATCGAATGGTACTCCCGGATTGTCAGCGATTTCGGGGATTCGCCTCAGACACCGAAAGCAGGGGGCGCGAAACGGCGTCTGGAATCGGAGGGCAAGGTACTGACGCTGGCCGGTACGACGCTGGACGGCAAATCGGTCTCGCTGGAGGATTTTCGCGGCCGTACGGTCCTCGTGCACTATTGGGCGACTTGGTGTGAACCGTGCAAGCAGGACATGAGTGTCTTGCGGCAGATGTTGTCGAAGTACCGCCAGGAGGGTTTTGCCATCATTGGGGTGAATCTGGACAGCAACGAGGATACCGCAAAGCAGTATCTTCAGAGCCAGACGCTACCCTGGCCGCAGCTGTATGAGCCCGGGGGCTTGGACAGTCGTTTGGCGACGGAGATGGGGATCCTGACGTTGCCCACGATGTTCCTGGTCGATCCGGAGGGTCGGGTGACTCATCGGAACATCTACGCCGCTCAATTGGATCGCGAACTGGGGCGGATTTTTCGTTAGTCGCCCGAATCTTGAGCTAAACTTGTAAGAATTGCAAGAAATGTCAGGATTTTTCCAGGGGCGGGCAGGCGGCGCCCGGGGCGTTTGCCGGCCCAGCGATTGAAAAGGCGGTTTTTCTCAGGGCGGCGTGCCGTTTGCCACAGTTTCTTTTACGATTGGCACGGCACTCGCACCGGATGCCGACTTGTTCGAGTTCGGAAGCGGGTTCTGAACCGAGTTCCCTCCGCCCCTGGAAAGGAATCTGGGAGATGATGATGGACCCTGTAAACGGAACCGTCGTGTTCTGGCTGATCATCGCCACGCAAATGGCAGGCGTGGTCAGCGTGATCGTGGCTCGCTGCAGCGAGCGCAGCGCCGGGGCGGCGGTCTTCCAGCGCACGTTTTTCGCTTGCCTCCTGGCGGTGGGTTGCACGACCGTCCTTTCGATCTGGTTGCAGAATCCGGGCTGGTGGTCCGGCGGAGCGACGCTCAGCCTGATGGCGGTAGGCGCAACGTTTGACTGCCCTTCTGGCGATGATCATTCAGCCCGAAATCCGGGTCTCTTCTAAACCCTGCCAGCAAAATCCAAAAAAACCTACCTTTCGGCACGACCTGCAACCGAAAACAGATAGCGGTCAACGAAATGGGGTGCCTGCACTGCGCGAGACGGCCCGGAGGGGGGTCGGAGGAGGCGTAGCAACCCGGGCGATGCCTGTTGGCGGGCCCCACCCGCGATTTCGCTGCCCATTTGCGGTCTGCCGCGGCGACGAGCCGACGGCTGCGAATCGCCCATTTCCTGAGTTCCTCGAGTGGGCAACTCCACACCTTAGGAGGGATTGCTGGTGGGGAATTGCCCGGGGGACAGGTATTTCGCGTGCAAGAGGTTTTTTCAGGGAGGCAACTCATGCAACGTTTAGTTCCAGCTTTGGCAGTCCTCTATCTCGCCGGTGTGGCGATTTCGGGGGCGATAGCCAATGACAGGGAGATCGCCCGGGAGATCACCGGTCGATTGAAGCACGAGCAGGATGCAGGAAACCTGTGGGGGTTCGACATCAACCTGCAAGTGGAGGAAGGACAGGTGCTGTTCACGGGGCACGTCGCCTCGCAGGAGCAACGGCAGTTGGCCCATCGGATTGCGCGTCGCACAGACGGTGTGCATCAGGTAGTCAACGAGCTGCGGGTGGAGACCAGCCGACCGGCGAATGACCGGGCCACGGCTGCTGTGGAGGCCCCGCGGGGTTATCGCGATGGCGAGATTGCGGCGGAGATCGCCGAGCAATTGCGAGCGCATCAGCGAAACTCGGAGCTGAAAGGCTTTTCGATCGACTTGTCGGTCGAGAGCGGGGTGGTGACCCTGCAGGGGCACGTGCCGGATCAGCGCCAGTTGTCCTTGGCACTGGATTCGGCTTGGGATGTCGCGGGGGTCCAGGATGTTGTCAATGAACTGGACGTCCAGCCCTCCGAGCCTGTCTCGGCACGGCTGGCTTCGGCGGGTTCGAACCGGCCAGCGATGCCCCAACTCGCACCGCGTCCGATCGAGCGTTTGGGAAGCGAGCCCCAGCGTTCGCGGAGTGAGCGTCCCAGCGATCCGCCGGCAGTTTCTGCGGGCGCCAATTCGGGGGAACCCGTCGGGCTGCGATCCCGATCCGCTTTGGCCGCTGTGGACCCACCGACCTTGGTACGTCCCTCATCGACGACGCGGCTGGCTCCCACCAACCGCGCGTCTTCGGCCAATCGAGATCAGGAGATCGGCAACACGTTGCTTGAGCAGTTACGTGAGTCCAAAGAGGACGGCCAACTCCGTGGATTCGGCATCAACGTGAACGTGGAAGAGGGCGTCATTCACTTGAGTGGTCGCGTCGCCTCGCCCGAGCAGGAGCGGTTGGTTGTGGAGAAGGCACGCCGCATCCCCGGTGCCCGCAAAGTGGTTCGAGACCTGGACGTCCAGGAACCCCCGCTCGCGGCCCGCACGGTATCCTTCCCCAATGTAATGGAAGATGATGCTCCTGAAATGCCCCGCTCCGTGGACATGGACTACTCGACACCGGGCGATCAAACGCCTCTTCCGTTGGGTGCTGTACGAGGAGCGGCCCATTTGGGTGCCGCCGCGGTGGGGGCGCCGGTGATGGCGGTCAATCATCTGACGTCCGGCGGACCGGCTCATTTGCCCGGCCCGGGTCAAGCGGACGTGCCGGCGCGTTATGACCACCCGAATTTGCCGGGTTACGCGTGGCCGACCTACGCCGCCTACCCGAACTACGCGGCCGTTACCTACCCGACGCAGTATTCGCCCAGCGCCTGGCCCTACATCGGCCCCTTCCATCCCTATCCTCAGGTCCCCCTGGGGTGGCGGAAGGTGACCCTGCGCTGGGATGACGGCTGGTGGAAACTGCAGTTCCAGAGTCGTTAAGTCCTGATCGGTACCCAAGGTAATCCGTTGCACTCCGCCCCGGTTCGCCCGGGCGGAGTTTTTTTCTTTTCGTGGAGTGCGGCGTCGAGCCGCCGCACTCCAATCGGGATTTGCGGAACTAGCCGTCCAGCTGCAGCAAGAAAGCCTGGTCGCAACGCGGCAGGAGGTGTTCCGATTCCACGGGTTCGAAACCATGCTGCTGGTACAGGGTGATGGCTTCGGTCAGCAGGCAGTTCGTTTCCAGCCAGACTTCGCGAAAGCCGTTGCGACGCGCCGCGGCCACCAGGTTCTTCAGCATCCGTTTGCCTAGCCCTTGGCCTCGAGCAGGTCTTTCCAAGTACATCTTGCACAACTCCGCTCGCAGGTGGGTCAGCCGGTACAAACCGGCACAGCCGATGATGCGGCCTTGGCCATCCACGACCACCTCGAAATACCCGCCCTGGTCAAAGAAACTGGCTTCGAGGTCCTCCAGCTCGGGGTCATCGGCGCCGCTGGGCGAAAGTACCCCATATTCCTGACGCACCGAATGCAGCACGGACCGGATCCCGGCCGCATCCGCATTGGTCGCTCTGCGGATCATCAGGCGGTTTGACGAAGGGGCCGCAGGGTAAGGGGTCATGCCATCCATCCTCGCATTTCTGACTCGGATTATCCACATTTCGCCCTTGATGCCAAGACAAACAAGACAAACAAGACAAATCCGAGAGAATCCGCCCGCCGACCGGCGGAGGGCAACGGGGGCAGCATGGAAACGGCGGATTTCCGTGAAAAGGCAGCAGACGGCAGACGGGAACGGCGGAATCCTCTGGCGGGTCGTCTCAGGCGAGGGATTCGGGGAGGTTGTCGGGCACCGGCAGGACGCCGTTGATCACATTGGGGATCGGCCGATCACAAAGGGCTTGGCGGCAGGCCCGGGCGCCTTTGGTACGCATTTCCAGCAGGCCTTCTTCGCAGTAGAAGGCGATATGCGGGTTGACGATCACCCGCTCATGAGCCGGGTGCCGGGGATCTCGCCAAGCGGCGACCAACGGATTCGAATCGTCGGCCGGCTCCTGTTCCAGCACATCGACGGCGGCCCCGGCCAGCTGCCCGGATTCGATGGCGGCCACCACCGCTTCGGCCTGCACCACACCGCCCCGGGCCGTATTGACCAAGAACGAGGACGCGGGCATGCGGCGGACCGCTCGGTCGTTGACCATGTGATGCGTTTCCGAAGTCAGCGGGCAATGCAGGCTGAGCACGAATGCCTGTTCCAGTAGGCTGTCGAAGCGATCAACGCGGGTCACCCCCAACGCCTTGTCATAGCCGGATGGCTTGTAGGGGTCGTAATACCGCACGTCCATTCCCAGCACCTTGGCGCGCAGCGCGGCGGCCGTACCGATGCGGCCCAGCCCCACAATGCCAAACGTGCGGTCTCGCAAGCGATGCAGCGGCTTGGGAATATCAGCGGACCAGGGCCCGCGCCGGTCGCGCAGATGGACGTTCGTACGGGAGAAACCGCGTGTCAGGGCCAGCATCAGCCCGATCGCCGAATCCGCCACCTCCTCCGTCCCATAGTCGGGGATGTTGGCCACCGGAATCCCCCGCTGGGCCGCAAACGCCCAATCCACATTGTCGTAGCCCACGCCGCAACGGATGATCAACCGGCAACGTTGCAGCCGGGCAATGGTCCGGCGAGTCAGCTGCAGCTCGTGATACATCATCAGGGCATCGGCATCTTCGACCCGCCCGACCAATTCCTCTTCGCTGAACGCGTTCAGGGCCTGGACGTCGGCAATCGGTTCGAGCACGGCCAATTCGGGGGCCAGATCATCGTTCAGGAAATCCGTGATGACAACTTTCATTCGCATGCCGATCCCCCGTTGCCTTGCCGGCCCCTTCCCTGCGAGCTA
>SLEY01000008.1 GCA_007124535.1 Planctomycetaceae bacterium | reverse complement strand
GTGCGTCAGCTTGCCCCCGACCTGCAGGTGCTCGAGGGAATGCGGATCGGAGCCGCCCCGCGCGGTGACGTGGTCAAAGGCCACTGGTATGATCTGGACGAGGTGATTATCGAGCCGGCCGTTGGGAAGTGATGCGGGTTCCGGCGTTCGTCACACCGCCCCATAAAAACCCTGAGGAGAGATACCCATGAAACGCGGACCGACTTATTGCTTCGCTCTTACCCTGCTGTTCGGGACAGGATCGATCCTGGCGCCTCACGGCGCGGCGTTCGAAGTGCCGGGCGAACGGGACCCCAGCCGGACGCCATCGCGCCTGCCCGAGGGGAACGACGGCCTTGCCGCCGAACACCCCGGCGATGCGGGTCTTGAAGATCATCCGGCCGTCGTCCTTGTGGAACGGTTCGACGGAACGCTGGAACAGATCGCCGAACGCTGGGACAACGTCAGTCGCCAGGACATCTTCTCGCTTTCCGACGACGTGCCCTCCGGGGCGGCCAGCCCGCAATCGCTGTTGATGACGCACACCGGCGGCGACGGCAACGGCGGGCACCTGTACCGCCGGTTGCTCCCCGGCTATGAAAAGCTCTTCTGGCGGTATTACGTCAAGTACGACCCGGACGCCGGACCGCTGCACCACACCCCTCGAATCGGGGGGCTCCAGCCCTTGCCGCGCTGGCCTACCGGCGGCGCCGGGTCCCGACCGGACGGCGACCGCAGCTTCCGAGTCGGCGTCGGACCGCACTACGGGCCGGAAGGGAGTTGGGACTTCTACGTCTACTGGAACGAGATGCGGGGCAGCCCGCCGCGAGGCCAAACGTGGGGCAATAACTTCCTCCAGGATCCCGAACAAAGCACGCAACGAGGACGCTGGACCTGCGTGGAGGTGATGGTCCAGCTGAACCAGCCAGACCAACGTGACGGCGAACTGGCCCTGTGGCTGGACGGAAAGCTTGTCGGCCACTGGGGGCCAGGCTTTCCGGACGGCACCTGGATTTGGGACAAGTTCACGCCCGGCCATCCGGGCCCCGGCATCCGCTGGAACGACGACGTTGCCGGAGGCCGCGAACCGATCCCCGGAAACCAGCCCTTCGAGGGATTTCGCTGGCGCACCTCCGAAGATCTCCAGCTCAACTTTGTCTGGATGCTGCTGTACATTACCCGCGCCCCGGAGGGGCACCCGAGCCGCGTCTGGTTCGACCACGTCGTCGTCGCGGAAGACTACATCGGCCCCATCCGCCCGGCAAACTAGTGCCTCTCGGGAAAAGGCGAACGGATTAACGAAGAGAAAATCCCCGCGACAACTCTAACTCCGGTGATCCACCAATAACCGGAGAACTTCCTGGATGTCCGAGGGGAGGGGCGAGACGAATTCGATCGGCTGCCCGCTGGTCGGGTGGATCAGCTTCAACCGCCGGGCATGCAGGGCTTGGCGCGCCAGCAGCACCCGATCATCCTCGCGCCCTTGCGTGATTTCACCTTGCGTGATTCGGGCGCGCCCCCCGTACAGACGATCACACAACACCGGACAGCCAATGTGAGCCAAATGCAGACGGATCTGATGCGTCCTGCCGGTCTTCGGCAATACCCGCAGCTGGGCAAACCCGCGAAAACGCCGCTCGACCTCGTAATACGTCTGCGCCTCGCGCGAACTCGAATGCCGTGACCGGATCGCCTTCCGCTCCCGTTGGTAGGGGTGAGCGCCAATCGGCTGATCGATCCGATCCCGATCATGATCGGGGCACCCACTGACGATCGCCACATATTCCTTTTCCACCGTCCGCCGCTCGAATTGGGCGGCCAGCTCCAGATGCGTCCGATCGTCTTTGGCCACCACGATCACCCCGCTGGTATCACGATCCAGCCGGTGGACGATCCCCGGCCGACTGACGCCGCCAACTTGACTGAGCTGGGCGAAACGGTGGGCCAGCCCGGCGACCAAGGTACCCTGCCAGTGACCCCGACTGGGATGCACGACCATCCCGGGGGGCTTGTCAACCACGATCAACGCGTGGTCCTCGTACAAGACGTCCAAAGGGATCGGCTCCGCTCGGATCCCGCAACGCGGAACCTCCGGAGCTGTTACCGACACGCATTCGCCGACATTCAAGCGATAGGCCGCTTTCACCGCTCGGCCGTCAACCGTCACCTGCGACTGGTGGATCGCCCGCTGGAGTTGCACACGGGTGTACCGAGTCAGTTTGGCTGCCAGGTAGGCGTCCAGCCGCATTCCGACCGCCGCCGCATCGACGCGCAGCTCCACCGGCGCCTCACGGACCGGCTCCCCGCTCATGGCGATTCGGAAGTCGTTTCCGGCGGGTCCAATGACAGCGACTCGCCCCGCGCATCCTCCACTTCCGCACCGTCTTCATCCGCGGCATCGGCCTCTTCGCCCCCATCCTGGGCTTCCGGTTCTCCGGTCGCCTCATCCGCCGCTTCCTGCGGATCGTCTGGTTCCTGCGGATCGTCCGCTTCCTCGTCCACGGGCGCCGCCGGGCCATCCTCCGGCTGATCCCCATCCTCCGGAACCGTGACGTCCGGCAACTCGATCATCTCCGGCAGTTCCAGCCCACCCTGCGGTTCTTCTCCGGGTTGCTCGGGGGGTCCAAAGTCGGGCAGATCGCCTAAAGGAGGCGAGGGAACACCGCCAGGAACGGGAAGATCCGGGCCCATGGGAAGGGTGTCCAGGTCATCCGGAACTTGTGGCAAAACATCCGCCTGCGGATCGGGCTCGGGCGGTTCCTGACGTTCGAACCAGGCATACCATCGTTGGAGCGAGTCATGTCCCAATTCCTCGGCCCGCCGGGCCGCGGCACGCCCCAGTGCCGTTTGTGGTTCCGCATCGGCCACCCGCAGGTAGTACTCGCGCGCCCGCTCCAAATCGGCCAGACTCTCGTAGACTTGAGCTAATCCATACTGGGCCCGCCGCTGCAGCAACGGGTGCTGGCCCGCCCCCTGCTCGACGGCCAGGAAATTGTCCTCGGCTTCCCGCAACTTGACTTCCGCTTGACGCCGGTCCACGAACAGTTCGCCCGCACCGGTGGCCAGCTGAACATCACCCGCCGCTTGGCGGGCCCAAAGGGCCGCCGTTTGGCCGTCGTGCAACAAGGCCACTTCCTGCAACGCTTGCCCATCCCGGAGCGCATAGGCCTGAAAATAGTCCGTCCAGGCGCGTTCGCGCCGCGCGGTCTGGTACCGCCATACCATGAGCAGGGTACCTACCACGACCACCAGAATGGCGGCGGCTGCACCGATCTGTCGCAGGTGAGGCCGGATACGTTCCAGGGACTTTCCAAGGCGGTCAGCCAGTTCGTTCGTTCGCAACTCGTGGCGCTGTTGGCTTTTCATCTCCGCTGACGATCTAAAAAGGCATGTTGGACGACCGTGACGGGCACGGCCCGTAATCCCCTAAGTATAGAACTGGTGGTCGAATAGCGTCAATACCGCACCACTCGCCCTTTCCTCTTCGGCTCCGGCAGGCTACGATCTGCCGCGAGCTGCCATGACCCAATCCCTGTGCCGTTTTCCGGAGTCCACTGCACGCCCGACCATGACGTTGAATCCTGCACAAAAGAAAGCCGTCGGAACCCTTTCCGGACCCCTGCTGGTGCTGGCCGGCGCCGGGACCGGCAAAACGCGCGTGGTGACCTACCGCATCGCGAACCTGATCCGCCACGGGGTCCGACCGAGTCGTATTTTGGCCGTCACGTTTACCAACAAAGCGGCGGTCGAGATGCAACAACGGATCGCCGCCCTGCTGGGAAAGCGACTGAAAGAACGCCCGGTGGCCAGTACATTCCACTCGCATTGCGTGAAAATCCTTCGCCGCCATATCCGCCAATTGGGTTATCCCGAACGATTTGCCATCTACGACCGGGGGGATCAGGAGAGTCTGGCGCGCAGCGTGCTGCGGGAGATCCGCGTGCCGGACACGCTCTTGCGCCCCGGAGATCTGTTGGGGCAGATCGGTGCCTGGAAGTCGCATTCGGTCACCCCTCCGGATGCGGGGCGGTTGGCCCGCACGGACAAAGAGCACTTGGCGTCGATGGCCTATCGCCGCTACCAGCAGGCGCTGAAGAACGCCGGCGCGGTGGACTTCGATGACCTGCTGCTATGTACGGTGCAGTTGTTTCGCGAGTTCCCCGACGTGTTGCGAGACGAGGCGGGCCGCTTCGACCATCTGCTGATCGACGAGTACCAGGATACGAACGGCAGCCAGTATCGGATCGTCCAGGCGTTGGCGGCGGAGCATCGCAATCTGTGCGTGGTGGGCGACGACGATCAATCGATTTACGGCTGGCGGGGCGCCGAAGTGGAACACATCCTGCGATTCGCACGCGACTGGCCGACCGCCCAAGTCGTTCGCCTGGAGGACAACTACCGTTCGACCGCCGAGATCCTGGAACTGGCGAACCGGCTGATCCGTTTCAATGCCCGGCGGCATGACAAGGTATTGCGGGCGGCCCGCCGGGGCGGCCCGCGGCCGCGAGTGCTGCAGTTCGCCGACGAGACGGCCGAGGCGCGATGGGTGGTCAAAGAGATCGCTCGAATCATCAAGAGCACGCACCGCGAGCCACGCGATTTCGCGATCCTGTTCCGGACCAACGAGCAGACACGGGCTTTCGAGACGGAATTGCGCAAAGCGAAGATGCCCTATGTGCTGCTGGGCGGCATGTCGTTCTTCGATCGCAAAGAGGTCCGTGACGTGCTGGCTTATCTGAAAGTCGTCGCCCTGCCGGACGACGAGGTGTCGTTGCTGCGGATCATCAACACGCCGCCCCGAGGGATCGGAGCGAAGTCGATCGAATTGCTGATGCAAACCGCCACTTCCTCCGGCCGCAATTTAGGGAAGCTGATCAGCGACCCGACCTGCCTGCCCCCCGCGGGCCGCGGGGCGGTGGAACGCTTCGCCCAACGAATCCAAAGTTGCCGAGCGGCGTTCGCCGATCAGGGACTGGCCGCAGCCTGCCGAAAACTGATCGAGGACATCCATTATCAAGCCGAACTGGCACGTCTCTATCCCGATCCGGACGAACGGGACTCGCGCTGGAATGCCGTGGAAGAGTTGATCAACGCCTTGGCCGCCTACGAAAACGAAGCCGCTTCCCCAACGCTGCACGCCTTCCTGGACGAAGTCACGCTGGGCGACCGCACATTCGACAACCAAAAGGACCAAGCCCTGCAGCGCAACGCCCTGGTGCTGATGACGCTGCACAGTGCCAAGGGCCTGGAATTCCCCCACGTGTACCTGGTCGGTATGGAGGAGGGCATCCTGCCTCACCACCGGAGTCTGGGCGAGGACGAACGGGGAGTGGACGAAGAACGGCGTCTGTGTTACGTGGGGGTCACACGAGCCCAAGAAGAACTGACGCTTTCCTTCCCCCGCACGCGGATGAAGTGGGGCAAGGCTCGGGACACGGTGCCCAGTCGTTTTCTTTACGAGTTGACGGGTCAGGCGGACAACCCTCGGGAAATCGCCCGCCGCCAGCAAGCCATCCGCCAAGCCTCCGCACGCCGCCAAGCTGCCCACCGCCGCCGATAAGACCGAACCCCGATCCCACGCTCATGCGCCCCCGCTCGGCCAAGGTTCCACGCTCGTTCGGCGAGGGTCTCCGACCCCGCCGAAATCGCCGACCGAAGGTCTCCCACGACACGGGCTACCTCGTAGGTTCTTAGTTCGTGGTTCGTGGTTATGCATTCGTGATATCATAACGCGGCTGCGCCGCAACCAAAAAAGGTGAGCTTTCGGCAAGCGTGCATGAAGGGGAAGCGGGGTTTGGGGTAGACTGGCGGTCGATTCTGTACTCGAAGTGGAGGACGACCGATGCAAAAAGGAACGAACGGAGCGGCCGTCGACCGGCTGCAGGAAGCTCAGCGGCAATGGGAACTCTGGCGGTTGTGGCCGAAACGCGAAACGGGGACACCCAGCCTTTCACCGCCGGGAAATGGTCACAGCCAGCTTCCCGAATCTCTGTGAACTGAGGGAAAACACAGGATGGGAGCGCAGCATTCATCCGACGAAGTCCCCATAATAGGCCATTCGTCGCCATGCGAAGGGTGTGTTCTCGAGCAAAGCTGGGTGTCCCCGTTTGCATCGCCATCGGTACGCCGCCGTGAAACCCACCGAGCATCGCGGACCATCGGGGCCACCATCGGCCCGCTGCCGTAGAAATCCACCGAGCAACGCGGACCATCGGGCACACCCCGGCTCGGCCACGTGATTTTTCCTCCCTTTCCGCCTCACCGAAACAGGGCGGCTACCGACATCGCACTCGGGGATCGGAGAAAAGAGGTGGTCGGTGGCCGGGGGCGCGGTGCGTCGGTGCGTCGGTGTGCCTGGTGCTTTGTGCTTTGTAGTTCGTGGTTCGTGGTTCGTGGCCCTCTGCCCTCTGACCAGTGACCAGTGACCAGTGACCAATGACCAATGACCACTGACCATTTGCAATGCCCGGTGGGGCGGGAAGGGAGGAAAAATGCGCATCAAGCCAAACCATGCAGGCCGCCAGGCCGATCGAATGCAGGCGAAGCCCGGGACATTCACCGCATGAGACCC
>SLEY01000613.1 GCA_007124535.1 Planctomycetaceae bacterium | reverse complement strand
GAGGAGGTGGATCAAGCCGCGGCGGTGGTGGCCGAGTTGCCGGAGGGCCGACCACGCAACCTGATCGAGTCGTATGCCCGCGAGACCGTATTGCTCAGCCAGATGCCGCCGTCTCAGGAACTGAAACTGCAGGTCATCCGGATCGGCGAGTTGGGGATCACGGCATTGCCCGTGGAGGCTTTTGGCAGCACGGGCCTGGAGATCAGCCCCCTGACGCCCACGTTCAACATCAGCCTGGCCAACGGCTATTTCGGGTACGTACCGCCGCCGGACCAGCACGAACTGGGCGGTTACACGACGTGGCGTGCCCGGACCAGCATGCTGGAGGTGGAGGCCGAGCCGAAGATGGTGGCGGCGATCGTGGAGCTTCTCGAAAGCGTCGCTCAGCACCGAGCCGACGAGCGACGGCGAGCGTCCGGCGAATCGAATTGAAAACGACTATCACGTCCCGTTCCAGGCTGTTTGGGAAAAGGGCTCCAACCCGGGGTGTTCCGTTTGTACCGTTTTCGCCCCGTTTTGTACGCTTGGAACATAACGACTTGTGTTCCCCACTGGCTGGTCCGCTTTTCCTGGAGTGCGGTGGCTCGACGCCGCTTTCTTTTTTTCGTCCGGTTTGTATTTTCGTACGATAGCCGTTGGAGGAACGCAAAGAAAGGCACAGCCAAAGCGGCGTCGAGCCACCGAAACGCTCGTTTGGGTCGCATTAGTCTTTTTTCGGAGGCAAAGTGACCGGCGCGTGCGCTCCGATAACACCTGCAGCGACGTATCCCTGTCTAGAGAAAGCCCGGACGCGATGCAGGAAAACTCCGTACCAATCCTCGGCCTTCACGACTTGCGAACGTTTGTCCAGGCCCGCTTGTGCGATCAGAACGAGCTGGAAATCGGCGTCTTCCACTTCACCGAACGAGCCCTGCAAAAAAAGGGGACCCCCTGCGGCATCTCGTTCTGCTTGCACGGGCCCCGCAACGTCAAACTGATGGCGATCTGGGAAACCCAGCGCGATACCATCGTCTTCTACGGCTCGAATGGGGAACGGGTGGAACGGGTCCAGTTGCAGGCCATGCAGTCCGGTGGCAGCTCTTGAGGCGGTTCACCCCGGTGTTCGCCAAGTGCCCCCGCCCGTCCCGGAGCATCCCTCCCCCCGAGAAAACGCCCGCCTTGGTGAACTGGCCGGCGTATCGGGACGGGTCGAGCCCTGGCCGCTGGCGGGCGGATTGCCGTTTCCCGAGGGCGAATTGCATGACGCCTCGCAGATTCGCATCGTCGGGGCGGGTTGACCTCGCTGAAGGCGTTCACCAAGCGGGCGTTGTTGCAGCCCGGCAGGCGCGATCCCTTCAAACGCCCCCGCGGCGTGCTGCTGCTCTGGCCCGCGCTGGAGTTCACGATTCATCGCGCCCGCGCTGCCTGCGTCCGCAACGATCCGGTGTTACGTTTCTTTCTGACAACATGTTCACGCCGCCACCTCGCCGGCTGTTCAGGTCGGTTGCGTCACCGGCCGCCTCTCGGCCCAAGTCAGGCACAACCGACCCCAGACGCTGGATCATCGCATCGAAGATCGCGTGCAGCTGTGTCAGGTGCGGTTCCTGGC
Source organism: Planctomycetaceae bacterium (assembly GCA_007124535.1). Taxonomy (GTDB): domain Bacteria; phylum Planctomycetota; class Planctomycetia; order Pirellulales; family Pirellulaceae; genus SLMF01. The sequence continues at coordinate 4,963 of SLEY01000613.1, read as the reverse complement.
CGAGTCGTTCCAAAAAAAACCGGGAGAGATTCCATTTCTAGGGCACGTCCTCTTCCGACTCGATGCCGATCAGTTTCCGCGGCGATTCATTGCGCCGCAGTTCGGCGAGACACGCTTCGATTGTCTGTCTTCCAGTTCATCCCAGGCAAAGAGCGGCTTGGTGGCGGCGATGTGCATGGCGTCTTCCTCCGTGACAGGGGGGCAATAATGGCCGGACCCCGATCGGCCAGCTTTTACTACTACGCAACTGATCTCCATTCGGTTCGTCTTGTGGTCGAAAAATCGCGAAAAAGCTCCTCTTTTGGCCGCCAAGCTCCAAAACTCCAGGGAGTTTCGACGGGCTCTGCGGGAAAGCCGATTTTTTGCCCCACATTCAAAGCCTAAAATAGAAAGCAATTCCGTACAACGCAACCGGCTCAGGGGGGCGCGGACCAACTTGTCGGTCTTGCCGGGCGCTGGTACAATCGGCGGCTTGTCGCAAGGCGATTGGAACCAACCTTTTTTTTGGAACAGAGAGACGGCATTGACTATGAAGATCGCAGTGATCGGTGGCGACGGCACGGGACCGGAAGTAACCGCGGAAGCGCTGAAAGTCCTGGCGGCCGTGGCTCAGTTGGAAGGTTTTAATTTCAAGACAACCGATTATGATTTCGGCGGTGATCGCTACTTGAGCACGGGCGAGATCCTGCCGCCCGGCGTGGCCGACGAATTGCGGGACTATGACGCCATTTATCTGGGTGCGGTCGGGCATCCGGACGTAGCGCCGGGAATCCTTGAAAAAGGCCTCCTTTTGGAGTTGCGGTTCCAGCTGGATCAATACATCAACCTGCGGCCGGTCAAGCTCTATCCGGGGGTGGAAACCCCCTTGGCAGGCAAAGGTCCGGACGACATCGACTTCGTCGTCGTGCGGGAAAACACGGAAGATCTGTATTGCGGCGTCGGTGGATTCCTGAAGAAGAACACGCCCGATGAAGTTGCCAGCCAGACCGCCCTCTACACCCGAAAGGGCTGCGAGCGCTGCATCCGCTGGGCCTTCGAGTACACGCGCCAGCGCAACAACCCCAAAGGAAAACTGCTGACCCTGGTCGCCAAGACCAACGTGCTGACTTATGGACATGACCTGTGGTGGCGAACGTTCAACGAGGTGGCCGCCGAGTATCCGGATGTCAAAGCCGATTACAACCACGTCGATGCCTGCTGCATGTGGATGGTCAAGAACCCCGAATACTACGATGTCATTGTGACCACCAACATGTTTGGCGACATCATTACCGATTTAGGCGCCATGATTCAGGGCGGCATGGGGGTGGCTGCCGGGGGAAACATCAACCCGGAGCCGGGCGGCGCCAGCATGTACGAACCGATGGGCGGCAGTGCACCGAAGTACACGGGACAGAACGTGATCAATCCGATCGCCGCGATCGGCGCCATGGCCATGTTGCTGGAGCATACGGGCCAGCCCGCAGCCGCAGCTCGAGTCATGAAAGCGATTCAAACGGTGACGGGGACCAAGATGAAGAGCCAAGCTGCCGGAAGGATGGGATATGGCACCCGCGAAATCGGTGATTTGGTCGTGGAAAACCTCTAATCCCACTTGCCCCGACTAAGGGGTTTCGGGCTCCAGGTCCAGCGCGCGGTCCAGCCGAGCGCGCTGGAACAAATCCCGCACCATCGGCTGGAGGCCGGTGATCCGCAGTTTCCCTCCGGTGGCCGTGATCCGCCGGTTCATGCTGATCAAGCGTGCCATGAACGAGCTGGTAACCAATTCCATCAGCGACATGTCGAAGGTCACATCCTCACCCGGATGGTCCCGCTCGTACGTCTTCAGAACCTGTTCGACCTCCGCGGGTTCGGGGGATCTGCCCGGTATGGCTTGCAGAACCAGCGGTCCGGCAGCCAAGCGGCGGCGACACCACAGATAGGCCCCGCATTCCGAGCAAGGCGCATCAAATGGGGGAGCGGGAACGGCGTGGGGCAGTGCATTGCCGCAAACCGGACACTGATACGACGCGCCATTCTTCGGGGGATTGCCCTTCGTGTTCATCGCGGTGCCATTCTCTCCAAGAGCCTCAAGAATGCTCCGGCGGCCGGCACTCCCGACTGCCACACCCGGCACGGGGGCCCGCCGCGTTGCTGCCCTTCTCTTGTAAGAAAACCCAGTCCAGCTGGCAAGACCGATTTGACAACTCGGCATGATAGCAGCTTCTCCTAATCGTGTCTGCGGGCCATCATGTCCCGGGCGAGATTTTTCCTTTGCCCGGGCATTTGAACAGACTGGGATGTATGGTATAAACTTAGAGTCTGCGCAGCATACGTAGTCTGCGAAGGATAATACAGTTTTTCACCGCACCGCATCTCGTGCCGCAAATCACGATTGACGTTACCTAACCCACGTAATATGGAAAGGAAACAGCTCGAACGAGCTGTATCCCACACGTCATAATTTGCGCTACGAACCCATCGGAGAACCACGTTATGAAGAGCCCGTTCACCAGAACCATGATTGCCTTACTGCTTTCAAGCGTCCCGCTGCTGCTGGTCGCCGCATCCACTGCGGATGCGGGAAGGCAAGTGCCTCTCAGGAGGAGTTTGCTGCGCCGATCGGCGTGCACGACGCAGCGTGCCCCGTTGTTACAGCGTTGTGGAGCGCGGTCTCAACCGCTACGTGCCCTCGCCAACCGCATGGCCACTCGCCGCGCAGCTCACTGTCGCCACAGGGCCCCCCAGCCGGCCAAGGCGATTTCCCATTGTCCGGGAGTGGTTCAGAAAGGCGCTTGGCAGAAGCCGGTCGCACCGCCTGTCGAAACGCCGCTGGCGCCGGAACCAACCGAAGAGCCAGCTGAAGAACCAGCCGAAGAGCCAGCTGAAGAACCAGCCGAAGAGCCAGCTGACGAACCGGCCGAGGAGCCAGCTGAGGAGCCAGCTGAGGAGCCAGCCGAAGAACCGGCCGAGGAACCGGAACCCATCGAGGAGGAACCGGCGGAGGCTCCCGAGCCGACCGACGAGCCGATCCCCGAAGCGGCCGTGGAGCCCGAGGCGGCGGATGAACCCGAAGCCGAGCCGGCCGATGACGAGGAAGAAGAGGAAGACGAAGACGAAGACGAAGACGAAGAGTCCGAGTCAGAAGGAGACGATTGAGCGAATTCGCTTGGCGAGAGCACGTGTTCCCTTCGGCCACGGTTGGGCGTCATGCAGGGTTAGACCCTGGTGTGGAACGTTTGGCCACGTCCGCAAGGATCTGCAAAGGAATCACGGTCGCATTGGATGATGCGACGGCTGATTGTTCTGTGCTTGGTGGGTTTATCCGGTTCGCTTCGTACCGGTCCCGGGGGGCCGGGATCGGTTCGAGCAGCGAGTTCCGTCAGTCCCGGTTCGTCCAGCGGAGCACCATTCCGTTGGGCAAGCGGCGGCCATCCGCCGTGACCAGGGCCATTGCGGCCGTATCGATTGGGCGGGAGTTTCGGGGGATACAGGTGCGGGCGAGCAGGTTGCGGAGGCATCCGAGCGACAGTCCTTCTGTATGAGCTGTCAGGCACACCAAGCGTGGGTCCGGTGCGATCAGTGCTGCGCAGGTTTCCAACAGAGGCTGGAGATCGTTTCCGATTTTCCACACCTGTCCTTTCGGGCCATGGCCGTAGCTGGGCGGGTCCAAGACAAGTCCGTGGTAGTGATTTCCACGGCGGAGTTCGCGGCGGGTAAAGGTGGCGGCATCTTCGGTGATCCATCGAATAGGGTATTTCGATAGTCCCGATAGTGCTGCATTCCGGCGGGCCCAGGCCACCACGTTACGTGCGGCGTCCACGTGCGTGACCTGAGCGCCGCTCTTGGCAGCCGCCAGGGTTGCTCCGCCCGTATAGGCGAACAGATTCAGCAACCGCAGCGGCTCGCGGCTGGCCGCCTGAATCTGGCTCAACCAATCCCAGTTCACCGCTTGTTCGGGGAAAAGTCCCACATGCCCGAAGGGGGTCAGTCGCAATTCCAGCGTGCAGTCCTCGTGGTGCACGTGCCATGGTTCGGGCAATCTGCCAGTGGAACTCCACTTCCCGCGGGTCGGGCCGGTGCGGGCATAGCGAGCCGTGACTTGGTTCCAAGCTTCCGGGTGCTCAAATTGGGGCGAGTCGGCGGCGGCGGACGGCCGATCCAATAGACAGGGTCCGAAACGTTCCAGTTTGCGGCCGCGGCCAAAATCAAGCAGTTCGTACTGGTCGGGAAAGAACACGTGATCAGGAGAAAGTGGTAGAATAGGAGACGTCGAGCGATTCGGATCGCAAAAAAATACCCCTTCATGGGATCAGGTCTAGTCAGTATTTACGGTTTTTTTGCTTTTTGGGGTTTTTGTCTGGCAAGATAGTCCCTTTGTGCTCGCTAGCGCAATTGACAGATGGGTTCGATTTTGCCCAAGATAAAGATAATCTAGCTCAGTGTTCGAATCCACGTCTCCAGAGCCATCTTCGGTGCTCGTTGCAGCGTTCCAGCAGTTCCTGCAGGGGGGTCGGTAATTTGGCAAAGAGGAATGCAAACATGGTGTCTCGCGGTGGTGATTTTTCGTCCGTAATGCTGCGTCGGGGGATGATCAGTCCGGAGCAGCTGGCCGAAGCGCAGCAGCTGGCGTCCGAGCAGAAGAAGTCCGTGGGCGAGTGTTTAGTCCATTTGGACTACGCCACTAGCGAGGATGTCGTGCGGGCGATGGCCGAGCATTACAACATGCGGTATGTCGAGTTGGACAGCGTTCGCGTTCCGGAATCGACGATTGAGTTGATTCCGGAAGCGGTTGCCCGAGAGAACTCGGTACTACCTTTGGAGGTGGACGAGGACACGTTGACGGTGGTTGTCGACGATCCATTCGACATGGAGACCATTGAGAAGCTCCGGTTTATTCTGAACCGCCGGATTGAAACGGCGTTGGCTCCGCAGGAGGCCATTCAGGGGGCGATCAACCGGCACTACGGACAAATGGAGGGGG
>SLEY01000160.1 GCA_007124535.1 Planctomycetaceae bacterium | reverse complement strand
CACTGCCAGAAATTGTACGAGTTCGAAAGCGACGAATTATTGGTGTTGCGAAATCGGGTCGCGGCGGATCAGGGGTTCCGGGTCACCGGCCACCGTCTGATCGTCTACGGTGTCTGCGCGAAGTGTCAGAAGGCGCAGCGCCGGCGACGGCGACCCTCCCGCAAGAACTGACGCCCGGCCGATCCGACGTCCGCCGGATTGGGCGAGAATGGCCGCCTTGTTCGGTGGCGCGCCGTGCAAGCCGGATTCGACGGGGCGCGGCGTGGTTACCTGCCCGGATTGATTGAAAGTGCATCATGTCGGCAGACGCTTCCCCCCAGCCAGATCCCTCAGCGCCCGCTTTTCCGGACCCCGAAGAGGCTTGGTTGTGGCCGAGCTGTCCGCGGTGCGGGCGCCGTCGCCAAACGCGCTGTCCGACTTGCGAAATCGGCGGTGACGACTTTCCGTTGGCCGAATACCTGCCGACACTCCGTCCGGTTCCTCCGGCCGACGGCCAGGGCGATGCTCCGGCGGTTCCCCAGGATCTGCTGTTGATGTGTCCCGCCTGTGACGAGGCGTTTTCGCCCAACTTCTATCGGCACTGCGAACAATGTGACTACGATTTCGGCGAAGGGCTGGTGCTGGACACGCCGGAAGGAGATGCCCTAACCGGGCGAGCCCTGATCGTGCTAGCCGGATTGGTGGGGTTGGCGGTCGCGTTCATGGCCTACTTCTGGTGGCTCTTCGCATGACCAATTGGCCCACCTTACCGGCTCCGTAACGGAGCAACGACTTCAATCCCTGAATTGGACGCGAGACCCCCTGATGCCCTCAATTCCCTTGAATCAAACGAACGCTTGGAAAGCTCTGGAATCTCACGCGAGCGAACTCCGGGGCCAACACCTGCGGGACCTGCTTGGCGATCCGGCCCGCGGTGCGCAAATGCGGCGGCAGATCCCGGGCATCGTCTTCGACTTTGCCCGCCAATTGGCCGTGCCCGAGACGCTGGAACGGTTGCTGGCGTTCGCCCGGCAAGTGGACTTGGAAGCCAAGATCCAGCGCATGCGGCGGGGCGAAGCGATCAATGTGACGGAGAACCGGGCGGTGCTGCATTACGCCCTGCGGGCGCCGCAAGACAGGGGCGCGGACCCGAGGCCAAAGGTCGACGGTCAGGACGCCATCGCAGCGGTTCACCACACTTTGGGGAACATCGAAGCTTTCGCCCGAGACGTCCGGAGCGGTGCGACCCGGGGAGTGACCGGAAAACGGCTGACCGACGTGGTCGTGATCGGGATCGGCGGCAGCTATCTGGGCACGGAGTTCGTGTACGAGGCCCTCCGCACCGATCCGCCGTGCGCCACCCTGGCGGGAAAACGGCGGTTGCGCTTCCTGGCCAACGTGGACCCGATCGACGTCGCCCGGGCCCTGGACGGTCTCTGCCCCGATCGCACGCTGGTCGTGATCGTCTCCAAAACGTTCACCACCGCCGAAACCATCCTGAACGCCCGCACCGTGCGGGACTGGTTGGTCGAGCGATTGAATCGGTGCGATGTGTCCTCGCACCTGGCCGCCGTTTCCGCCGCCACCAAGAAAGCCGTGGCCTTCGGAGTGCCCGAGGAACGGGTCTTTCCCATGTGGGATTGGGTCGGCGGGCGCTACAGCGTCTGCAGCGCCGTCGGGGTGCTGCCCCTGGCGGTGCAATTCGGCATGGGACCCGTGCGGGAGTTCCTCCAGGGGGCCCGGGCCATCGATCAGCACTTCTTCACCGCGCCCCTGAACGACAACCTGCCCGTGCTCATGGGACTCTGGGGCCTCTGGAATTCCTCCTTCCTCGGATATGGCGCGCGGGCCATGCTGCCCTACTGCCAAGCCCTTCATCGCTTCGCCGCGCACCTCCAACAATTGAGCATGGAGTCGAACGGGAAACGCGTGACGCTGACAGGCCAGGAACTGGGCTTCGACGCCGGAGAGATCGATTTCGGCGAACCGGGTACGAACGGGCAACACAGTTTCTACCAATTGCTGCACCAGGGACGCGTCGTTCCCGCCGACTTCGTCGGTTTCCGCCGCAGCCAACGACCCGCCTCGGTCGCCGCCCAGCCGGTGGCCAACCATGACGAGTTGATGGCCAACTTCTTCGCGCAACCGGATGCCCTGGCCATCGGCAAGACGTTGGCCGAAGCGGAACAAGCGTGCCAGGATGAAGAAAAACCCGCCGAGCTGGCGCCGCACCGCGTGTTCCCCGGCAACCGGCCTTCCAATGTCCTCCTGCTGGACCAACTCACGCCCACCAGTGTCGGACAATTGCTGGCCCTGTACGAACACCGCACGGCCGTCCAGGGCTTTCTGTGGGGCATCAATTCGTTTGATCAGTGGGGCGTGGAACTCGGCAAGGTCACGGCCGAGAAAGTGCGCGAGCAATTGGCTGCCTGCCGCGCTCACCCCAACCGGGAGATCTCCGGCTTCAATCCCTCGACCGCGGCCCTCCTAAAGGACTATCTCTAGTGCCGCAAGTCACAATGGATGTTGTCAGGCAGCCCGCAGGAACATGTCGGCGGCGCAGCAGCGAACGCCACCCGTCACGGGAAGGCGGACATGACCTTGGAATGAGTGCATCGAAACACTTGGTACCGCTCAGGACGGAGTCCTTGAGCTGGGGCTTCGCGCGCGAAGAACGATTGACGCCTGCTGACCCCGGATGATAGAGTGGAAAATGTACACAAGCCGTCTCGGACGGCGCCGTTTTCGGCCCCGAGACGCGTTGGCAACAGAACACTCGTTCATCACACACTAATTCTCTGGGGCCTTTTCGGGGGGGCACTTATCATGGCAAGCATGCTTCGGACAATCGGGCTGGTCGCCGTCGCCTGGGTCGCTGTTTTTTCAAGCCGGTTCGTGACCATCGCCGTTGGATTCCAGGACGACGAATTCGCCCGAGAGGTCGAAGCCGCCCCGGAGGTCGAAGCCGCCCCGGAGGTCGAAGCCGCCCGAGAGGTCGAAGCTGAGGAACGGTGGATCGAACTCGAAGCGGACGACGAGGACCGGGAGCTTCGCGCAGAGTCGCCGGAAGACGGTTCGGAGCCGGCCCGCGAACGGATCTCCCGACGTCTGGAGGAACTGAAGGCCCGCATGCAGCAGGCCCTTCGGGCAGGTCAATTTGAGGAGATCGAGCGTCTGGGACGCGAGGCGCGGGAGCTGTTCCAGCAACTGGCGCCGGACGAGCGGGCGGCGACCCTGGGACCGGATGTCGAATTCCATCGCCGCAACTGGCACGTGCAAGCGGCGATCGAACATCTGCGTGCGGCAGGCTGGGACGAACAGGCCGATCAACTGACTCGCCGGGCCGAGCGATTGCTATGGGATCGAGGCACCACGCCCGAGTGGGATCCGTACGGAGGGGTCTCCCCACGACCCGCCGCCCAAACCGACCGCGTCGAACGTCTCATGCGCAGACTGCAAGGGCAGGTGGACGAACTTCGCCGGCAGCTGGACGAAATCCGTCCTCTGGATCCCCGCGCGGCAAATGATGAACTGCTCGAATCCCCCTGAATAGCGCCTATTCTATCCGCTTGCGCGAAGGCTTTTTGGGTTGTCGTCCGACTTGTTCCTGAAAAGACGCAAGAAGCGGGCGCTTGCGGCAACCGTCTTTTCGAAGCGAAGGAAATGCTTTCAGGATGAAGTGCGAACGCTTGGAGCGACGCCTGGATCGCATCCAGCAACGGGCTCGTGACCAGCAGCAGCGTCTGCAACAAGAACTCGACCGCCTCCGCCAGGAATGGAAGCAACGCACCGAAACTTGATCGAACGATCCGAAACGTGAGCGAGGGAGGCCTCCCTCGCCCACGTTTTTTCTTTGTTCTGTCTTCGTCAAATCACACCGCTTCCGAGTACGATTGCCCTGACGAACGACGAACCCCTGCCGCATTTCAATCTTCGCTGTCGAACGGGCGCGGCGAGATCAAGGGACCGGAGGAACCCAGCCCCCCCTTCAAATCGGTCCGCGGTTGACGCTCTCGCGACGGCTGTTCCGCCTGGGCCGCTTCCTCCTCCTCCGCCCATTCGACTCGCTTCCGCGATAAACCGATCTTCCGCTCGTCCGTGTCCACCCGCAGGATCTTGACCTCGATCTCCTCACCCACCTTGACCACCTCTTCCGGATTCTCCACCTTGTGGTCCGCCAACTCGGAGATGTGCAGCAAGCCTTCTAAACCGTCTTCCAATCCCACGAACACGCCAAAATTCGTGATCTTGGTCACTTTGCCGTGGATCACCTGCCCCGGCTGGTACCGGTTGGGGATCTCGTAAGACCACGGATCGTCGTCCATTTGCTTCAGCCCCAAGGCGATGCGATGCCGGTCCTGGTCGACCGACAGCACTCGGCAGGTAACCTGCTGGCCCTTCTCCAGCATCTCGTTGGGATGGCTAATCTTCCGCGTCCACGACATGTCGGAAACATGCAACAGACCGTCGATTCCCTCCTGCAGTTCGACAAACGCCCCATAATTCGTCAGGTTGCGGACCTTGCCCTCCACCACCGAACCCTCCGGATAGTGTTCGGTCACATGGTCCCACGGATTCTCCTGGGTCTGTTTCATGCCCAGCGACAGCTGCTGCCCCTGCGGATCCACGCCCAAAATCACGACATCGATCTCGTCCCCAATACTGACCAGCTCGTTGGGATGATTGACGCGCTTGGTCCACGACATCTCGCTGATATGCACCAGCCCTTCGATGCCCGGTTCCAGTTTGACGAACGCACCGTAGCTCATCACGTTCACCACTTGGCCACGGTGAGTGGTACCGACCGGGTACTTCTCGACCACCGTATCCCAGGGGTTCTTCTGCTTTTGTTTCAGCCCCAAAGCGATCTTCTGTTTCTCGCGATCGATGTTCAAGATGACCACTTCGATTTCCTGGTCGAAAGCCACCATTTCCGAGGGATGACTGATGCGTTCCCAGCTCATATCGGTAATGTGCAGCAGTCCGTCGATGCCGCCCAAATCGACGAAGGCCCCGAATTCGGCAATGTTCTTGACCACACCTTTGCGGATCTGCCCCTCTTCCAGTTCCTGCAGCAGGCGTTCGCGGTCCTCCTTGCGCTGCTTTTCGATCAGCGAGCGGCGGCTGACGACAATATTTCGCCGTGCTTCGTCGATCTTGAGCACTTCGCACTGCACGACGCGGCCGATGAAATCGCCGATGTCCGGCGGGCGCCGGATATCGACCTGACTGGCCGGCAGAAACACGTTGACTCCGATATCGACCAGCAAACCGCCCTTGATCTTGCGTGTGACCGTGCCCGTGACCACTTGGCCCTCGCTCACGGAATTCATCACGTTGTCCCACTCGATCAACTTCTGCGCCTTGCGGCGGCTGAGACTGACCATCCCGTAGGGGTCGTCGGCCAACCCCAATTCGTCCTCCATCTCTTCGATCAGGACCTTAATCGTGTCGCCGACACCCGGACGCTCCTCGTTCTCGTCCCATTCATGCAGGGGGATCGTGCCTTCGCTCTTGAAGCCGACGTCCACCAGGACGCAGTCCTCTTCGACGCGGATCACGCGTCCGTCGACGATCTTGTTGACTTCGTAATCCTGGTCGGAGCTGATCAGATCGACCAATTCGGCCGGATCCTGGATCTCCATGACGGCCGTTTCGAAAGCGCTGTGGATGTCCTCTTCGCTCTCCAGACTGCGGATGAGATTGCGGTTTACCATAGTGTGCTCAGTTGTCCCGCGTCTTACCCCACCAGGAACCGCCCTGCGACCAATGAGGGGTCGTTTTCGCCGGCCCGGCCGTTCTCACGCGGGAAGAATCAAAAAAAGGAACTGCGGCCCCAACGGGCGGGCAACATGACCGCCGAAAACATTCGGACCAAGGGGAGCTGTGCACTGTACCATAAACCAGCCCGAGCGACAACCTTGGAGCCGGTTGCGTTGTACGGAATTGCTTTCGATTCAAGGCTTTGAATGCGGGGCAAAAATCGGCTTCCCCGCAGAACCGGTCTCATCTCGAGAAAGGAGAGCGGAGCGCCGAGCAGTTTAAATGATTGCATCCATGGCGTCAAACACCGGTGCCACCAACCCGGCCAAGGTGTCCTCCACCCGCGTGGCAACCGGCTGGACGCTGGCCCCGCCGACCAGGTCCCGGAAGCCCTGGAACACGCTCTGCACAAGACGCCCGAGGCGCTGGCATGCTTGAGGAACCATTGGGCGTGATTGGGCGGCCCAGCACCCATTCGGTCAAGCCGCCCAAGAAGTGCTTGCCGATGTTCCCCAGGAAGTTGGGGAAACCCAGGTTCACGGCGAGCAGGAAGTTGCCGACCAGCGTTGGGTTTCGGAGCCACGGAGTGGACGTGACAACCACTCCCGAAGCTACTAAACTACAATCTGGACGAGTTCTGGCGATAGTGAATAGGACAGGGAACACGAGTAAGCGATGAAAACGCATGTTCTCAGGGGATCGAAACAGGAGATTGCGGATCGCCTCGTGCGGATCGGAGGCGAAGTCTCCGAGGCCATCGTGTTCGAGGACGAGGCAGTACCCGCACGGCGAGATCCAGCGGCACGCGAGCTTG
>SLEY01000137.1 GCA_007124535.1 Planctomycetaceae bacterium | reverse complement strand
TTCACCATGTGCTGCACGCCGACGATCCGCCCCATCGCTTGGCACTGGGCATCGCGATCGGCATGTTCGTCACCTTCACCCCCACGATCGGGTTTCAGATGGCTCTGACCGTGTTCTTCGCCTGGCTGCTGGGGGCCAACAAAGTCGTGGGGATCGTCCTGGTCTGGCTCTCGAATCCGGTCACCATCCTCCCGATCTTCTATTTCTGCTACCGCATCGGCCATTTCCTGGTCGGCGGCGAACGCGTCAACTGGCGCTGGTGGGCCCAATTGGCTCGGCCGCCTGTGGGGTGGTGGGCCAGCGTCCAATTCTACTGGGAACGCTTCATGCACTTGGCCGCACCGCTCTGGATCGGCAGCCTGATCGTCGCGACCTTGGTCGCCTACGCGGCGTACTACGTCAGCTACTACGCGATTTGCGGTTACCGTTTGAAACGTTGGGGCACGCTGCTACCGCCTTCGGCACGGCGCGAACGCCACGGCTCCCGCCCCGGTCAACCGAGGCAACCGAGGCAACCGGGTCAACCACCCGGCTGACCGGGTTCTGCCGCAACCGCCTTCGTTTCCCCCAGACGCAGGATCAGCAGCTCCAGCACCTGGCGCGACCGGTCGTCTGCGGAATGACTGCCCTTCAGCGCCAGATCGGCCTCCAGCAGCCAGCGGAAGATCTGACCCGCCCGCGCCCGACCCATCCGCTTGATCTGCCGCTCGGCCCTTTGCAAAGCCTGGGGGGCCCAAGTGGGAAACCCGGCCTTCTCCAAAGCGGCCCGCAAGGGCATCCGACGCCCCTGCCGCTCCGAGCGCTCGTAAATTCGCGTCGCCGCGGCGAAGCGCCGTAACGACCACGATATCTGAGGGAACAGACTCGCCGGAACATCCCCCGATTGAAACAACCGATCCATTTGAAGCAACGCTTCCCCCGACTTCCCGTCGCAGGCGGCGTCGATCATTTCCCAGGTCGACTGAGCTTTCCAGCCGCCGGTCACTTCCTGCACCAGCTTCGGACCGGCCGAGCCACCTAGCCCGGCGAATAAGCCGAGCTTGGCCAATTCCTGGTCCATGCGCCCGAAATCGTGGCGGGTCAAGTCCATCAGCAATTGAGCCGCAGGGCGGCTGAGCTTGACCTGGTGCCGCTGCTCCGCCCAACCGATCAACCAAGCGATGATTCGCCCCCTGTCCGGCCGCTTGCGCGTGCCCGACATCGTGAACGGAGCTCGGCAGTCGATTTGCAGACCATGCTTGTCCAGCATCTTATACAAACGGATGTTGGCCGCCCAAGTCGTGACCACCAACACCATCACACCCCGGCCCCGAGGTTTCGCCACAAACTTCTCCAAACGGTCGCGGTACTGGCTGACAAACTTGTCCGCCTGTTCGACGATCACCAATCGGGGGCCCCCGCCACCGAACAGCGAGGCGGTGGACACTTCATCCGCCACGTCCCGCCAATCCGCCTCGCCACCTTCGAAGGACGCATAAGGATCGTTCGGATTGGCCAAAACCTGCGCCCGTAATGACTTCAGCGCCAGCCTCTTCAGGAAATCCTCGTCCCCGAAGACCACACAAACTCCCGGAGGCGGGCGCTCGGGAGCTTTCAAAAAATCGAATGCATGCAAGGTGCCGCCCATACGACCCTTTCTTGGTACTGCGGTGGCGCGACGCCGCGTTCGTCTGGCGCCCGCTTCGTATTTCGTACGATGTAACCGTCGAACCGCGTTAGGCAACCCGCCCCGATGTGGCCGGTCTCTGACCGAGCCACACACGGCCTCCATGATGTGGCCGGTCTCTGATTGAGCCACACGGCCGACCGAAGGTCTCGGTTTCGGCGGGGTCGGAGACCCTCGCCGAACGCGCCGAGCGCGACCCTCGCCGAGCGAGTATTTTGTACGATGAACCGTGGGATCGCGTTACTCGTCGCCCGAACCCAATCGATGCGTGGTCTGCAAATTGTCCTCCGACGAAACCCACAGATTGGTCCACACGATGTCCACCTCCGACAGCGGTTCGTCCCAACCGATCAGCAGGCTTTCAAACGCGTCCAACTTCAGCACCGTCTCGGACTCGCCCTCCATGCCAACCGTGGCCTCCAAGGGGATCGGGCCCCGGTTGGCCACCTGGATCTTATGCCGACCTTCCGCCTCGCCCGCCGTGGTGACCTCAACCAAATTCTGGATCATCAAATCCAAAAGCTCCTCGCGGGCACACAGCATCCCGTTGAAATGGGCGATCGTCCGGTTCGCCTCGATCGCATCGACCACCCCCGAGACCGACCGTTCTTCCACCAGTAACAGCGTGACGGCCTGCGACTCCTCCCCCCGCGTTCCGTGAATGTCGGAATTGGCGAATACCGCCAAGTCATGCTCCAACGCCCAATCCAGAGCGAAGGGGGACCACCAGGTCCCGTGACTCTCCACCGTGTTCCAACGCTGGCCCACCACATCGTTCTTCACTTCGATCCCTCGCAACAAGCCCCGCTCGATCGCCCAAAGCATGGGTTCGCGCAGACCGACATGCGGGTGAGCGTACAGCATGTAACCACCGGCATCGGCCAACCGCTGCATCTGCTCTTGATAGAAGACATTCTCCTGATCCTCGGTTTCTGCCCAACGATGGGGGTTTCGAGGCTCGTAGTCAGCCGCAAAATCCAAGGCGACGATGTGTTCCTGCCCGGCGATGCCGGTTTCGATGCCTCGCAGCAGGAGCAGCCCCAGGGCTTCGGCATGCGGCTTGGCTTCTTCATAAGCGTAGAAATTGCCGTGATCCGTAATGGCGATCACGTCATAGCCGTATCGCCAGGCTTCCAGCACCCGTCCCTCCGGACTCACCCGACCATCGGAGTGTGGTGTATGGATATGGAAGTCGCCGCGAAGCACCTCGAAAACCGTTTCTTCCCCCGCAGGGTCTTCCTCGGCCGCCACAATCGGCGGAAATGGAGCTTGGCTGCGAACCGCAACAACCGGCGAATCCCCTCGAGAAGACGACTGGAGAACAAACAAAATCACTAATACCGTGCCGAAAGAACGATACATCTTCGAACTCCTGAAGAAACGTACGGATTGTGTCTTGACCACCAGACTGTATTCGCATCCATCCCGCTGTCAATCCGGGCGACGCAACACCTTTCGAAACCTACCACCTACCACCTACCACCTACCACCTACCACCTACCACCTACCACCTACAACCCCAGCCGGTATCGTTGGGCGCGGTCAGCCAGTTCCCTGTCCTCGGTGATCTGGGCGACCTTTTCCAGGATCGGAGCGAACCGTTCGCGATTCGGCTGACGCAGAAAGCGGTGGTGAGCCAATTCCACCAGGGCCTGGCAGGCCGCCTGGTTCACTTCTTCGTCGTCCAAGAATCCGGCCAGCCACTCGACCGACTCCATCGTGCGAACCGCCCCGGCGCGTTGCAGGATCAGCTGCCGATCGTCGGGATGACGGGCCATTTGCATGGCGTCCCGCAGCATGGCCAGGGTCTCCGCCTCCGGCCGTTCACTGGGCAGCGACACGACCCGGGTGAACGCTCGCAGCGCCCAGCGCTGATGTGTGGGGTTGTCCGTTGAGGCCGCGATTTCGCGAAGCGGCTCGGCCACCTCCGCGTTCGGCCAATTGCACAGTCCCCGCACGGCCGCTTCGCGGGTCTCCGCATCGTCGGATTCCAACGCCGTATCGATCCGCTGCCGGGCCCCGGGTCCGCCCAGTCGCCCGAGCAGCGGGAGATAGTCCGCCGGTTCCGCTTCCGTATCGGCCAAGGCGGCCAGTACCGGCCCAGCCCGATCGGCATCGGCCGGCAGTTTGTCGCTGACAATCAAGATCGTACGTTCCACATCATCGCGGCGGGCCCCGGCCGGCGTATCCCACAGCAATGCCAGCAGTCGCGGGATGTCATGTTCGTCCGGATCCGCGATCCCCCGCAGCCCCTGCAACGCCGGCTGGTAGACGCCGGGATCGTCTTGGCGAGCGAGTTCGATCAGCGGGTCGATGGCCGGGTAGTAGGTCAAGTCGTCCAGAACTTCGATCACCGGACTCCGCGCCTCCGGGCGCTCGTCCAAGGCCTGCAACAGGGCGCGCCCCACATCGTCTCGCGGCAGCGCCGCCAGCGCTTCGCGCGCCGCCCGACCGGCAGCGCCGCCCGCGGTCAGGGCGGTGACCAATCGCGGGATCGCGGCCGTGTCACCGATCTGGCCCAGCGCGCGGACGGCCGCGGCCTGCAATTCGGGACGCTCGCTGTCGGCCAACTCCAGGACCATCGGCAGGGCCTGTTCGCCGCGGCGGTCGGCCATGATCTGGATCAGGGCCAGCATCCCGGCTTCGGACAACTCCTCCAGGCGTTCGGTGGCCGCCTCGATCTGCGCGTCGGTCAGTGTCCGGATCCGGGCCGCCGCCACCCGGCGGCGATCGGGATCGTCGCCGGCAAACCAGTCCAGGATCGTTTCGGCCCGAGCTTCCGGAGCCTGCAGTTCGAGCCAGCCGCTCCAGCCCGCTCGCCGACTGCCCGGCTCCTGCTCCGCATCGCCCAGTTGCCCGAATATGGCCCGAGCTGCCGTTTCCTGCTCGGCCGCCGCCAGCGACTCGGCCGCACGCAGCATGGCCCGAGCCAAGGGGCGGGACCAGGGCATCTCCGCCTGCTCGGCACGCGCCTGCAAGTAGTCGGCCGCACGCGGCGAACCGATCTTGCCCAACGCACCCAAAGCCGCCTCGGCCACCGACGCGTCCTCCTCACTTGCCAATCCCTCCAAGGCCGGGACGGCCTCCGCGTCGCGGCGGGCTCCCAACGAGTGGATCAGACCGATCTGCAACGAGCCCTCGGCCGACGCCAACGCCTCACGCAAAGCCGCCAGCGATTCCGGACCCGCGATCGCCTCCAGAGCGTGGCGAGCCATCTCGCCGTCCTGAGGGTCCGTCAGCAATCCCGCCAGCACCGGCGCCTCGGCCGCCGTACCCGCCTGACGCAGCTGCAGACAAATATACTGGCGAGCCGCCGCGGTCGTGTCGGGCTGGGCCAATAACGCGGCCAAGCGAGCCGCGATTGCGGCCTGCGACTCCGGCGAATCCATCGCCTGGATCACCGCCCGATCAATCGCCAACAACGGAGCGAAATCGTCACCGTACCGGTAGCTGGGCAACGTGGACCAAGCCTCCTCGCAATTCGACTCCGAAGCGCCCGACCCAAGGCCAACCCCCAACATCAAACCAATCAACAGCAACCCGTATCGCTTCTTGAAACGCATGCAACCAACTCCTTCTCTACAATTCCCATCGCCTAAATCGTCCACGGGCTGCGCGCGGCACGTGCCAGCATCCCGTTGGCCTGGTCGTCGTCAATGAAACGGTCCCGGGACGGATCCCACGTCAGAGCCCGGCCCAATCGCAGAGCAATGTCGCACACGTTGCCCAACGTGCTGGCCGCCTGACCCTCCTCGACCGGCGACACCGGATCCTGCCGCGTGCGGATGCTGCGGAAAAAGTCCGCCGTGTGCGCAGTAAAAGCATTCGAATGATCCGGACTCGCATGCAGCGGCGTGTCGTTCGCACCCAACCGGACCTGCAGCAACGACTCCGGCTCCGCCGAAATCCCCCGGCGATTCACATGGACCCAGCCCTCGTCGCCAACGAATCGGCAACCCTGTGGATGCGGGTTGCCCGTGTTCACGAAATGCATCTCCAAACCGCTCGGCCAACGCAGATCCATCTGCCACGAAATCCATGTGTCCGTCATCCCTTCCTTCGGCAATACCCCCGTCCCCTCGACGTGAAACGGCTCCTCGAACACCTCCGGACAACCCCAACCGGCAATGTCCAAATGGTGCACCCCCCAGTTGGAGATAAAACCGGCACAGTAGTGCGAAATCATATACATGGCCAGCCATTCGCACCGATTCGTATCGAACGGGAAATAAGGCGCCGGACCGGTCCACATGTCGTAATCAAAACCCGGCGGCGGATCGCTGGGCGCCTGCACCGGATACGAACGGCCGCCCGGCGCCGCCACCTCGATCCGCCGAACCGTTCCCAAATACCCGTTCCGCGCCAATTCACACGCGTGGCGAAACGTCCGCTGGCTCCGCTGCTGCGTGCCCGTCTGGAACACGCACCCGTGCCGGCGAACCGCATCGCGCACGTGAACCCCCTCCGAAATCCACCGCGTGATGGGCTTCTCGCCATACAAATCCATCCCCGCTTCAATGACCCGGCTGAACAGCACCCCGTGCCAGTGGTCCGGCACACAGCCCCAGACCGCGTCGATGTCCGGTTGCTCCAGCACGTCGCGGAAATCGTTGTACAAGTTGCAACCCCGATAGGATTCGACCCCCAGCCGCTGGGCGTAATGCTGTTCCACCCGTTGCTGAGCCAATTCACCCCGATCGCGGCGGCAATCGGCGATCGCCACCACCTGGTGGTCCGGTAACGGCTCCATCGCTCGCAACGAACTACTCCCCCGATTGCCCACCCCGAACACGGCCAGCGTGATACGATCGTTCGCCGCCACCTGACCGTCGCGTCCCAACACCGCGGCGGGCACGAAGGCCGGCACGGCGCTCAGCGCCACCGTCGATG
>SLEY01000649.1 GCA_007124535.1 Planctomycetaceae bacterium | reverse complement strand
ACGTCCTGATAGTCGGTTTGCACCCCGTACAGACGCGCCAGCGCCCTCAAGGGAGCGGGAAGTGTTGCTCGATTCACCCCAGCCTCCTGCCATCAATGGTTCGCGTTCAAAATCCGCAAGGCCTCGTTCAACGGGACGATACACTCCTCGGGCCGCGTTTCCAGGGCGACCCGCAGTTCGTGGGCACATTCCTCCAGCTGGTACAGCACCAACAAGGTCGGGATCATCGGCTCCGGTTGCGGGATGAAATCGGCTCCGTCGGCGACCTCCAGGTAAGAGCGGAGGAAGCGGGCGCCGGTCCAGGACGCCCAGTACCCCGCGCACCAGGCCAACGTCGCCCGTTCGCGGTCTTCGAGCCGCCGGACGCGGCATTGGTCGGCGACGGCCAACGCGGCCGCTCGGCGGAACGAATGCAGCATCGAAGCCACATCGCGGAGGGCGGTGGTCTTGATCCGCCGTTCGCCGATCGACTGATCCGGCTGGCCCTCGAAGTCGATGATCACAAAGTCTTCGCCCGTAAAGAGCACTTCCTCCAGACGATAGGTTCCGTGGCAGCGGATGCGGAGGCCCGTGATCGGTTCGTCCAGCACGTTGCGCACCCGGGCGAACAACTCCCCGCGGCGGGACAGCAGCTGATCGGCCAATTCGCGCACTTCCTCGGGCAGGTCGGTGCTCCGTTCCAGCAGGCCCAGGCTGCGGCCCCAACTGTTGCGGAACGACTGGTAGATCGAACGCTGGTGGAGCCGCGAAAACGGCTCGGCTTCAAAGGCCGTATCCTCCGAGGGATGCGACAAGGCATGGTGCAGCTCGGCCGTCCGCCGCCCGAGCAGTTCAATGGTCTGCAGGTACGGCCCGAACAACCGCCGCGCCAGCGCCGGCGCCTCCGCCTCGCTCAACGTCAACAGCGCCCCGGGCAACGCTTCGTCACTGGCCCCGGCCAGCGACGAATCGCTGAAGGCCGCGTCCAAGTAATTCTCCAAACGGTCGCGAGTCAATTCCCAAGCGGTCTGCTCATGCGGGTGGTAGCCCTGCAGGATCCCCACCGCGAACGGCTCGCTGGCCTCCTGATGGTATTCCAGTACGCCCGCCACGGGCGCCACGTGGGGAAAGGCCAGCGTTTCGGACAGGTAGGTCCCGGCGGCGATCTCCGGATGGACCCCTTCCTCCAAACGCCGATACAGTTTGAGGAAGAACCGTTGATCGTAAGCCAGCCCGCTGTTGCGGTGCGATTCGCGGAAGGTGGTGATTTCCAGCGGTTCCGAGTCGCCCTGCAGGCGGCGGAACGTGCGAGTCGGCCGGCCCACCACCTCGCCATGACGTCCCTGCAGCACTTGCTGGCCGCTGACCACGTCCAGCAGCAAAGCGGCAAAACCCTCGTCCCCCCAAGCGTCATGTAAAAGACCGCTCTGGTGCAAACCGTCCTGCTCGACCACCAAACGAGCCAAGATCGCATCGGCCGCCAGCGATTCGGCCCAGGGGATCTCGCCCTGGCTGCTGTACTTCACCGGCAGCGAATACACCTGCCGCCGGGCGTCGATGAAGTGCACTTCCACCATGAACAGGGCCATCTCGGGATCCTCCCCTGACGATCGCGGCACCAGCACGTCTAACACGGAAGCCGTCCGGATCTTCCGCAACGGCTCGCAAAACCAGGAACACTCCGCCAGGAACTCGGGCAGGATCCGTTCCAGGTGCGGCAAACTGTCACCCTCGAATACACTCTGCCAACTGCCAGACGTGTTCAGCGAAGGCAAATGGCGTTCGGCGCCGATCCGGTGGACCGGTTCGCCTTCCTGTTCGGCATCCTCCCGGGGCGTCTGGATCGCGAACCACATGAAGGCGTAGGGAGTCAGGGTCAGGAGGTAGGGCAGTTCGCCGATCCAGGGGAAATCGATCTGACCGAACAACTCCACCGGCATGCGGCCGTTGAACCGGCGCAGATCCAGTTCGACGAACTGAGCAAAGCGGGACAGGTTCGCCACCACCAGCACATGCTCCTCGCCGCTGGTCCGCAAGAAAGCCAGCACCTTGGGATTCGCCGGGCGCAGGAACTCCAGCGAGCCGTCCGTCAAGGGCGAGAACTGCTGCCTCAGCCGAATCAACCGTTTCATCCAGGACAGCAGCGAATTCGGGTTCCAACTCTGCGTCTCCACATTCACCGTCTCGTAGTGATACTCGTAATCGAAGATCGGGGGCAGGTACAGCTGCTGGGGATTCGCGCGGGAGAAACCCGCATTGCGGTCCGCACTCCACTGCATCGGCGTGCGGACCCCGTTCCGGTCGCCCATGTAGATGTTGTCCCCCATCCCGATCTCGTCGCCATAGTAGATCACCGGCGAACCCGGCAGGGACAGCAGCAGGCCGTTCAATAACTCGATCTTGCGGCGGTCGTTCTGCATCAGCGGAGCCAGCCGCCGGCGAATGCCCAGATTGATGCGGGCCTGAGGATCCCGGGCGTAAAAACGGTACATGAAATCCCGCTCCTGCTCGGTCACCATCTCCAACGTCAATTCGTCGTGGTTCCGCAAGAACAGCATCCACTGGCAATTCTCCGGAATCTCCGGCGTCTGCTCCAGAATGTCGATGATCGGAAACCGGTCTTCCATCTGCACCGCCATGTACATCCGGGGCATGAGCGGGAAATGGAACGCCGTATGGCATTCATCCCCCTCGCCGAAATAGGCCGCCGCATCCTCCGGCCACTGGTTCGCTTCGGCCAGGAACATCCGGTCGTTGAATTTGGAATCGACATGGGCCCGCAGTTCCTTCAGAAACGCATGCGTCTCCGGCAAGTTCTCGCAAGTGGTTCCCTCCCGCTCGTACAAATACGGCACGCCGTCCAGCCGCATCCCGTCCACTCCCATCGCCATCCAATGGTCCACCACCCGCATGATCGCATGCCGCACCTCGGGATGGTCGTAATTCAAGTCCGGCTGGTGGTGGAAGAAGCGGTGCCAGTAGTAGGCGCGGGCCACCGGGTCCCAAGTCCAATTGGACGTTTCGTAGTCCTGGAAGATCACCCGCGCCTGGCGGTATTTCTCCGAAGTGTCGCTCCAGACATAAAAGTCGCGGTGCGAACTGCCGGCCGGGGCCCGACGGGCACGCTGGAACCAGGGATGCTGGTCGGACGTGTGGTTCAACACCAATTCGGTGATCACCCGCAAACCCCGGCGGTGCGCCTCGCGGAGGAACGCTTTCAAATCGTTCAACGTCCCGTAGTTCTTGTGCACGTCCTCGTACGACGCAATGTCGTACCCGTCGTCTTTCAACGGCGACGGATAGAAGGGCAACAGCCAGATCGCGGTCACCCCCAGTTCCTGGAGATAATCCAGTTTCTGCGTCAGGCCGCGAAAGTCGCCCATGCCGTCCCCGTTGGCATCGAAAAAAGCACGTACATGCACCTGGTAAACCACGGCGTCCTTGTACCACAGCCCGGAAGCACTCACGGTTGCTCGACTCCTCTCGTTTCGTGGGTCTCAGTTCTTCGCCGATTCGTCGGGACCCAGCCGCAACAGCGCCGTCGCCCGGCCGTCCAAACGAAACACCTTGTCCGAATGGCAAGTCTCCGGCCGTTCGCCTGACTCTCCGGCAAACGCCGGTCCACCCGCCGTGTTGAATACCAGTTGCCAACATTCCTCCGCGCCCAAACCCGGTAACGTGAATTCTACCGGCTCGTGGTGGGCGTTCAGCAAAATCAGCAACGTGTCGCCGTACATCGGCTCGCCGAATTCGTCCGATTCGCCAATGCGGTCGCCCGCCAACAAGACGCCCAGACTGCGGACCTCGTCCGAATGCCAGGCCTCGTCCGTCATCTCCCGCCCCGACGGCTCCAACCACTGGATGTCCTTGATGTCCGTCCCCCGGATCGGACGCCCTTGAAAAAAACGCGGGCGATGCAAAGCCGGTTGCTCCCGCTTCCAACGAATCAAATGCCGCACAAACTCCAAAAATTCACGCTGCGAATCGTCCAACTCCCAGTTCAGCCAACTGATCTCGTTGTCCTGGCAGTAGGCATTGTTGTTGCCCTGCTGGGTGTGGCTCAATTCGTCGCCGCTCCGAATCATGGGCACCCCCTGGGATAACAGCAACGTGGCCATGAAGTTGCGCTTCTGCTGTTCCCGCAGGTGGACCACCTGCGGATCCGCACTCGGGCCCTCCTCGCCACAGTTCCAACTCAAATTGTGCGACTCGCCGTCGTGATTCTCCTCGCCATTCGCCTCGTTATGCTTGTCGTTGTACGAGACCAGATCCTGCAAGGTGAAACCGTCGTGAGCGGTCACGAAATTGATGCTGGCCGACGGACGCCGACCATCGTGCTCGTACAAGTCGCTGCTGCCGCTCAGCCGGGTCGCAAACTCGGAAACCACCCCCGCATCCCCCCGCCAAAACCGCCGCACGGAATCCCGGTACTTGCCGTTCCATTCGTTCCAGCCCACCGGAAAATTGCCCACCTGGTAACCGCCCTCCCCTAAATCCCAAGGCTCCGCAATCAAACTGACCTGCGAGAGCACGGGATCCTGGTGAATGATGTCAAAAAAGGCTCCCAGTTTGTCCACCTCGTGCAACTCCCGGGCCAAAGCACTGGCCAAATCAAACCGGAAACCGTCCACATGCATCTCCTGAACCCAGTACCGTAAGCTGTCCATGATCAGCTGCAGCACACGCGGATGGCACATGTTCAGGGTGTTCCCACAGCCCGTATAGTCCATGTAATACCGCAGTTCGTCCCCCATCAGCCGGTAGTAGGACACATTGTCGATCCCGCGCAGGGAGAGCGTAGGTCCCAAGTGGTTCCCCTCGGCCGTGTGGTTGTAGACCACATCCAGGATCACCTCGATACCCGCCGCATGCAGGGCATGCACCATGCGCTTGAAATCGCGCACGGACTCGGCGACGCCCCCGGACGACGCGTAGCGCGTGTCCGGAGCAAAGAAGCCCAGCGTGTTGTAACCCCAATAGTTGTTCAGCCCTCGTTCGACCAGATGCCGGTCGTCCACCCGGTGATGGACGGGCATCAGTTCCACCGCCGTGACTCCCAGTGCCTTCAGATGCGAAATGGCCGCGTCACTGGCCAACCCCAGATACGTACCGCGCAATTCCTCCGGCACGCCCGGGTGCTGCTGGGTGAAGCCCTTGACGTGCATTTCGTAAATCACCGAACGGTGACGGGGCGTTTCGGGCGGACGATCATCCCCCCAGGTAAAGGCCGAATCCACTACGGCAGCCAGGGGGGCCCAAGCCGCATTGTCGCGTGTGTCAAACGACAGGTCGGCCGCCGAATCGCCCACTTGATAAGCAAACATCTCGTCACACCACGTCAAGTCCCGGCCGATCGCCTTGGCATAGGGATCCAACAGGACCTTGTGCGGGTTGAACCGGTGACCGTTTTCGGGGTCATAGGCGCCATGCACACGATATCCGTACAACTGGCCGACGTACACGTCCGGCAAGTAGACGTGCCAGGCGAGATCCGTCTGTTCCTTCAGTTCGATTCGGTGCGTTTCGGTTTTCGCGTCCGGAGAATCGAACAAGCAAAGCTCCACTTTGCTGGCATTTTCTGAAAAAAGCGAAAAATTGACGCCCCCCCCGTCCAGGGTGGCACCAAGGGGATAGGGTTTTCCAGGCCATACGCGCATTTCAGTCCTTCGTTCGAAAAAAACTTGCCTCTGCCCGCTGCCGCTACGGGGCAACTGCCGCTACGGGTCAACGAGCAAAATCCATACCATTGTACCATCGCAGGTGGCCGTGGCGTGAGGTGCCCACGTCCAGTTTTTTCGCTCGCACTCTCCCAGTGGGGATGAACTACCACTCGGTAGACGGAATCCTGTGACCCCCCCGGGACGAACGAGCGCCGCAAATCACCATTGACGTTACATAACCCATGTGTTCTGGGGATTGCAACCAGCTCGAAGGAAGCGGATCAAATTGGTCCGCAGGTTGGGCATTTCCGCCCGACGGACGGGTGGTGATCGACAAGAACGTCCCCTCGATCACGAATCCCTCGACGCGGATCAATCATGGGAACGTCAAGCAGGAATGCCCATGGCGAGGTAACCATCCACTGGAAAGAAGTGGAATCGGTTCGTGGTGCCTGGTTCGTAGTTCATATCCCCTGTAAGAACCGCGAACTAAGAACCGATTATTTCGCCCTCGGTGCTCTCTGTGGTTTCCCTCCCCCAATTCAAGACCCAATCACGGTACCCAACAAAACCTCCATGAGGTCCCTTTGTTCCATTTCCCGTGCTGCTTGACGGGGGGATCGGCGGCGGAGATACTGCAGGTTGGCTGTACCCCCCCGGGTGCGAACCCAAGGGGGCGGCAGAGGTCTCCGCACTGGCCCCGACTCGGAACAGGAGGATCGCATGCGTCCGCACATCATCGCTGGTTGTTTGTGGCTGGCCCTGACCAACTCGCCCGCCGCCGGGAGCGAGCCGCCGGCTGTGCAGCTGACCGCCCTGCACAGCATGGAACGCATTCGACAGCACGAGGCCCCCTTCGGTCGGGAAACGGTCGAGATCGCCGCGGCGCGGAACGAGGTGGAATCGTTTCAAGTGGTCGT
>SLEY01000516.1 GCA_007124535.1 Planctomycetaceae bacterium | reverse complement strand
GCCTTCTTCCCAGGGGTGGCCCATTGCGGCCAGTTCTTGCGGCGGGTGCAGCAGTCGGCCGCGACCGCGCGAGATCAGCTGCTCCAGGCGCTGGTCGTCCAGCGGTTTTTCGATCACCCGGACCTGCCCCGCTTCTTCCACCGTTTGCATGAAATCGCTGACGGTCGGCAGGCGTTTGTAGACGCTGTCCAACCGCGGGCGGCAGGCCAACAGGCCCTTGGTATACGGATGCTGGGGGTCGCCGAAGATGTCCAGGATGTTGCCATATTCGACGATCTTGCCCTGGAACATCACCGCCACGTCATCGGCGATCTCGGCGATCACGCCCAAATCGTGCGTGATGAACAGGATGGCCATTCCGCGGTTGTCGCGCAGGCGGCGGAGGATGTCCAGGATCTGGGCCTGGATGGTCACGTCCAACGCCGTGGTCGGTTCGTCGGCGATCAGCAGCTGGGGGTTGCAAGACAAGGCCATGGCGATCATCACCCGCTGCTTCTGGCCGCCGGACATCTGGTGGGGATAGCTGTCGACGCGCTGCTCCGGTTCGGGAATGCCGACTTCGCGGAACAACTCGATCGTGCGGCGGCGAGCCTCGGCTCGGGACACCCGCTGGTGCAGCACGATGGCCTCCATCACCTGATCGCCCATGGTGAAGACGGGGTTCAGCGAGGTCATGGGTTCCTGGAAGATCATGCTGATGTCCTTGCCGCGGATCTTCCGCAGCGCCGGCTCGGGCAACTGGACCAGATCGCGGCCCAAGAAGGAGATCTGGCCGGTTTCGATCCGCCCGCTGGATTCCAGCAGCCGCATGAGGGACAGCGAGGTCACGGACTTGCCCGATCCCGATTCGCCGACGATCCCCAGCGTCTTGCCCGCTTCGATTTCGAAATCGATGTCGTCCACGGCGGGGACCACGCCCTGTTCGGTGTGAAAATAGGTCCGCAACTCGCGCACCCGCACCAGGGCCTTGCCGGAGTCCTCTGCCGGCCGGACGGGTTCGGGGAGCGCGGAATCGGGAGGGGCGGTACTCATCATCGGTCTCCCATGTTCTATTGCCGAGCCTGACGCAGTTTAGGATCGGTGGCTTCCTGAATGCCTTCGCCGATCAGGTTGTAGGCCAGTACGGTCAGGAAGATGGCGGCGCCGGGAAAGACGATCAGCCACCACATCTGCAGGTTGTTCCGGCCGGCGTTCAGCAGCGAACCCCAGCTGGGATTGGGTGGCGGGGCCCCGAAGCCCAGGAAGCTCAGCCCGCTTTCGATCAAGATGGCGGCGGCGATGCCGAACGAAATGGGCACCAGCACGGGCGCCAGCGAATTGGGCAGGATATGGCGGAACATGATCCGCAGCCGGCCGGCTCCCAGAGCCGCGGCGGCGGACACATACTCCGTCTGCCGCAGCTTGAGGAACTCGCCCCGGGTCAAGCGGGCGATCCCCGTCCAGCCGGTCATCCCCAGCACCGCCATCAGATGCCAGATCGTGGGTGTGTCCAGCACGGCCAGCAGGGCCAGAATCAGCACGAGGGCGGGGATGCACATCACCATTTCGATCAGCCGGCTCAGAAGCATATCGACCCAGCCTCCCAGGTAGCCGGCCAGGGCGCCCACCGTGATCCCGATCACCGCCGCGATGCCCGTGGCGACGAAACCGACCAGCAGGGCCACCCGCGTGCCGTGGACCATCTGAGCGAACACATCCACACCCGGATGTGTGGTCCCGAACAGGTTGTGGCGGTTGGGCGGGGCGTAGCTCTCGTTGCCCGGTTGGCCGGGCCATTCGCCGTCGCGGACCCGGCGGTAGGGATCCTGGTACAGCAACGGCCAAATCGCCCAACTGTCGGGATCCTTCTCACGCAGGTTCTGCACATACCGCATGCGGAAGCCGTCCCGGAAGAAGATCTCGTTTTCCCAGCGGGGGTGGAAGTAGCTCATCGCCGGAAAATACAGCCGGCCATGGTACCGGCAGACGATCGGTTTTGTCCCCGCAATGGCCGGGGAAAGAATCGCCACCAGCGCCAGCAGGCCGACGAAGACCAGGGCGGTCATGGCCAGTTTGCGGCGGCGGAAACGCAACCAGGAGGTCGCCCAGAAACCGCGCGATATGTCGCCCCCGCCCCTCGCCACCAAAGGCGAGCGGGGCACGTCCCGCTGCATAATCGTTGGTTCAGTCATCAGGAATACGTCACTCGTGGATCGACAAAGGCATAAAGGAGGTCGGCAATCAACTGCCCCGCCAGGGTCAGCACCGAAAACATGAAGGTCAGGCCCATGATCGTCGGGTAGTCCCGGTTGGTGATCGAATCCAAGAACAGCAGGCCCATCCCCTGCCATGTGAAGATGCTCTCCAAAATCACAAATCCGCTCAGCAACCCCGGCAAGGTCAACCCCATCAACGTGACGAACGGGATCAGGGTGTTGCGAAAAGCGTGTTTGACCACCACGCCGAACGGCCCCACACCCTTGGCCCGGGCGGTGCGGATGTAGTCCTGCCGGATCACCTCCTCCATGTTCGATTTCACGAACCGGCTGTAGTACGCCAGACCGGTGTAGGTGGCGCAGGCGACGGGCAGGATCATGTGCAACAGGCGGTCCCAGACCTTGCCCAGCGCGCTCAGCTGATCGTACTGCATGCTGGTCATGCCGCCCAAAGGCAACTGGAAGATCGTCCCCTCCAGCCGGACGTAGAACAGGTTCAGCAGCAGCAGGGCCGTGACAAAGGCCGGCACCGAATACAGCATGTACAGCACCGTACTCAGGATGCGTTCGTCCGTCCGCCCGCTGCGCACGGTGGCGAACAACCCCATCGGGATGGCCAGCAGGTAGGCCAGGACCAGCGAGGTGACGGACAGCAGCAGGGTCGGGCCCACCCGTTCCCCGATCACCTCGGTCACGGGGCGTTTTTCCCGGAACGAGCGTCCCATGTCCAGGCGGGCCACGTTGCCCAGCCACTGGAAATAGGCCACCGACCAATGCCGGTCCAGCCCGTAGATTCGCTCCAGCCGCTGGAGATCCTCATCGCTGATCTGCCGGCTGGGATCCGTTTCCGCCAGGTCCATGGTCAACGGCGTCCCGGGCATGTTGCGGATCAGCCCGTAGATCATGAAGGTAATCAGCAGCAGGGTGATCGCGCCGATGCACACGCGGCGTACGAAGTAGCTTAGCATGAGATCGTGAGTCTCTGGTTGGAAAGAAACGAGTCCTCGAAGGTCGGTGGCCCCGGCTGCCGGGAGGCCGCCACGGCGGGTCGGTCTATAAGGCGGGTTTCCAAATGCTCCCGAAACCCGGACCATAATTGAAGGGGCCCCGCGGACTGAAATTGTAACCGCGGAGCCGTTTGTTGAAGGCGTAAAACGAATTCCGGAAGAACAGCCACGTGTACGGCTGGTCCTCGTACAGCAGCAGATGGATCCGGCCGAACAACTCCTCCCGCTTGGTCTCGTCCAATTCAGTCAGGGCCTGATCGAACAGGGCGTCCACCTCGGGGTTGGAATAGCCCACGTAGTTGCGACCTCCGTCGCTCCGCCAAATGTTCTCGTTCGTATCCGGATAGGCCCCGGTGCCCCAGCCGCCGAAGGAGGCATGGAAATGGCCCTGCAACGTCTTCTCCTGCAGCACCGTGAACTCCAGCGGCCGAACATGGCAGATGATCCCGATCTGGGCCAGATTCTGCTGCAACAGATTGCAGATCGCGATCCGCTCGGCCGCATTGACCACCAGGATGCTGAATTCGAACCGCCGCTGGCGGCCGTCGATCTCCTTGTTGCGAATCCCGTCGCCCGTCGTGTCGATCCAGCCGGCTTCGTCCAACAACTGCTCCGCCTTGTCCAGGTCCTGCTGGTAGGCCGGCGGCGGATCCTCGGGAGCCCAGCGCGACGTGGGATGGAAAATCCCGTTGGCCGGCTCGGCCAAACCGTACAGCAGGATCTCGTGCATCTCCCGATGATCGAAGGCATACGACATGGCCCGCCGCACCCGCGGATCCGAAAAAAACTCCGTGCGGTTGTTCCACATGAAATGGAAATACACCCATTCCAAACCGTAGGCCTTGGTGTTGTTGCGATAAAAATCGGGACCGTCCGTCTTGGTCACCCATTCCTCGGGCCCCAAAATCTTCTCCTCAATGTCGCCCGCTTTCACCGCCAACAAGGCCACGCTGGATTCGGGAATGATCTGGAAGCGAATCTCCTCGAAAAAGGGCCGATCCCGAACCTGCCGACCCTCATGCAGGTACCAACTCTCCCGCCGCCGCAGGATGATTTCCCGACCCAGCACCCGCCGGTGCAGCACATACGCGCCCCCCGTGACCGGGGCTTTCTCGTAAGCCACATGATAAGGACTGTTTTGCAACGTCGGATCGCCGGCGATCGACTCCTCGTAAATGTGCCGGGGAAGGATCCCGAATCCTACATGCCACTGGTTCGTGGCCATCGGCTCCTGGTGAAAGAAGACCAGCGTGTGATCGTCATACGCCTCCACCCACCGCAGCTTGTCCGTGCCCGAACGCATGGCCGGAACCGGCACCGCACTGGACATGATCACCTGATAACTGAAGACGATGTCGTGAGCCGTGATCGGCTGGCCGTCCGACCACGTCAGATCGTCCCGCATCACCACGCGATCGTACATCCGATCCGTACTGGTTTCCCAAGAAACAACCGTGTCGGACGCCGCGTAGCGGTTGAATTCCCAATCGAAGCCGAAGAGTCCGAATCCGGTCAGTCCGGACACATCGAATTCGATCGTGGAACTGCCCATGATCGGATTCGTACTGCGGACATCGGCCGACGTGTGGCGAGTGATGGTCGCGTTCCAGTCCACATCGTCCGGGTCTTCGGGCAGACGTCCCAGGGCGCTCAGGATCTTATCGTTGGCTTCCGGCGAATCATTCCGCAAGGCTAAAGCCTCGTCAACCGTGGCCAGGAGCGGTTCGTCCTCTTGACGCCTCTGCAACCGAGCCAGGGAATCCTCCACCGGCTGAGGCATCCACTCCACGCGGGAATCCAACTCGTCCATCGTGGGGGGGTCGAACGGCTCGATCAAATCCCCCAGCACAAACGGGGCGTCATCTTCGACCGATGCCCGGTCCCCAGCTGACTCTTCGTCTGGCTGACAACCAGTCCCCAGAAGAACCAAGGCAACGAACCACGAAACCGCTAATTTATGCACTGCTGACATCAACAACCGCCAACTCTCCGCAGAAACAATCGAGGAATCGATGGGATACGGCCGGGGCCCGTCGAAAAATGTTACCGGAGTGGCGGCGAACGGTCAATTGCGTCTGACGGGACTCGCCCCGAAACCGCGGTGCGTTGGCGGCATGCTTCGAAGAAGATCACCGATGCTGCGACCGAGACATTCAGGCTGTCCACAACCCCCCTCATGGGAAGACGAATGGGGGTGATCTCGGGGCCTTTCCAGAAATCGCTGAGCCCATGCGCTTCGCTGCCCAAAACCACCGCCACCCGTCCGCGGTAGACGACGTCCGTATAGCAGTGCGCCGCTTCGACGCGGGCTGCCAGGAGCGTGAACCCTTGCTCGTCCAGCCATGCTCGGACCTGAGCGTTAGGAGCGGAGGCGACCGGCACGGAAAACACGGCCCCCAAACTGGCCCGAATCGTGTTGGGGTGGTACAGGTCGGTGCCGCCATCGGCCAGGAGCAGGGCCTGGACCCCCGCCGCGTCGGCCGATCGCAAGACGGCGCCCACATTGCCCGGTTTCTCAATTCGCTCCAACACCGCGACCAACGCATTCGGAGGCATCCTCAGACGGCCCAAATCCACGGGCGGCATCGGGGCCACCGCGACCAATCCCTCGCCCCGTTCGCCATAGGCCAACTTGCGAAATACGGATTCGGTGACCGGGGTCCCCTGGAAACCGGCGGACGAAAGTTCGCCGACCAGTGCCCGCGCGTCCGCATGGCAGAGTTCGTCACAGACGAACAGCTCGACAAACGCCACACCCGACCGGAATGCCCGCCGGATCTCCCGTACGCCGTCCAGGATCATCCGCTGTTGCTGGCGGCGACCGCGCGAGCTTCGCAAACGGAGGGCCCGTTTGATCCGCGGATTCTGGGCACTGGTGATCATGGGCGTCGAGCGTTCACGCGAGGGAGCTTTCGGGAACCGGAGCGGCCCGGCATTGTAAGATAATCCGAGGGCCCGCTTAAAGGGGCGCCGCACCAAAAACGAGTCCCCCCCTCTGAACGACAACGCAACTCGCTCCGCCGTTGGCTGGTCGCCCGGGTTCTGTCAATCTACCAAATGTTTGGTGGTTCTTGGTGCGAAGCCCTATAATACGAAAGAACGACCTTGAAAACGGCCTGCAGTTCGTCCGTATGTGTTCAGGGGGTACCCTTCCAGAGGGCGAGCTGAGTGGGCCAGAAAGGAGCATCGCCATGAAATGGATCGCTCTTCTCGTAGGGCTGATGATGCTGAGTGCCACCACGGTGGTGGGCAGCGAGGGTTCGCCGTTTGATGCGCCGGAGCCCGAAGCGGGGGCGCCCGGACCGGAGATTCAAGAGCAACGGGACTGGCTGCGCGAGCAACTGGTGCTGGGTTTGAGGAGT
>SLEY01000179.1 GCA_007124535.1 Planctomycetaceae bacterium | reverse complement strand
TGGCACGTTCTCCGCGAACCAGATAAGCGTTCGACAAGGACAGACGAATCGGGACAATCGAGGTCACGGCAACTCCTCCTCGCTGACTTTGGTTCCAAAAGGCACAATACGATTTATTTTTCCGATTCGGTTGGCGGAAGCAGGCAGCGCAGCAGTTCTTCCTGCAAGCTTTCCAGACATTGCGGGTCGCGAACTTTGTTACCGGCCCCGTCCGTCATGTAAAACACATCGACCACCTGGTCCAGGTGGGTACCGATTTTGGCGCGATGCACCGACATCCCCGCGGCGTACAACAACCGGGTGATCGCGTAGAGCAGGCCCAAGCGATCGGTGGCGAAAACGTCCAGAATGGTGAAACGCTCCGAGGTATTGTTGTCAAAGCGGACCTTTGGGGGAGGATTCGGAACATCAACCCGCGGGGAACGGCCCCAGAGACGAGGGAATTTTTGTGGTTCCTCGGAGGGGTGCTTCAGCGAATCAACCAATTGGCGACTGACCGCCCGGAAGCGAGACTCGGGCGGTGAACCCGTGTGGTCCGGATCGTGAACATAAAAGTGATCCAGCACCAAACCGTCGGCCAGCGTGTGGATCTCGGCGGAGAGGATCTCCATCCGCTGGCTGGTCAGTACCCCCGTCAAGCGATGAAAAATACCAGGTGTCAGGTCTTCGTAGGCGCCGATCGTGTACTGGACGGTTCGGGTCTCCGGATCGTAGCGGCCGGAGGCCATGGCGTCCTGGCGTCCCAAGGAGCGCAGGGTTGCCAGTTCCTCCAGCACGCGGGGGGCACGGGTTTCACCAAGTAGCGAAGGGGGCAGGGCGGCGATCTGACGCTGCCACCACGGATCGGACGGATCGGACGGGGGTTGCCGGTACAACGGACGGCGGCGAGTTTCCCCCTGCTCTCCGGGACCGACCAATACATCCCCCGTCAGCGCACCCAGTGTATTGTAATACAGCTGGGTAAGAAGCTCCTGTTTCCAAGGCGTGAGCACCTCCGGCCCCACCGCTGCCAGATCGGCGCAGCTCAGGACATACAGCATCTGCAGTCCCTCCGGGGACCCGACTTGCCGGGCCAATTCCAGAATGACCGCCGGATCGTGAATGTCCCGTCGCTGGGCCACGTGCGACAGCAGCAGGTGCTGCTGCACGAGTGAGCGTAACGTCTCGCGTTCCTCTGATGGCAGACTCAGACGCTCGCCCACGTCGCTGGCCAAGCGGGCGCCGACCTCACTGTGATCTTCGACAAAGCCTTTGCCCAGATCATGGAGCAGGAGGGCCAAGTGCAGCGTGCGGCGATTCGCTAGATTCCGGTAGACTTCGCCCAGCGGGCTCCGCTGATCCAAAAATTCGGTCGCCGCCGCGACGGCCCGCAAGCAGTGTTCATCCACCGTGTACTTGTGGTATTCGTTAAACTGCACCAAGCAGCGGGCATGGCCCATGGCCGGGATGATCTTCTCCAAAACTCCCAGTTCATGCAGACGCCGCAAGGAATCCCCCAGTCGCCGGGGCTGGGCAAGCAAGCCCAGAAAACGCCGCTGCACCTCGCCGGTCAGCAGGACCTCTTGCGGACGCAGCATCGACTGGCGGATCGTTTGCCAAGTCCGTGGATCGATCCGGCGGTCAAAACGGCTGGTCAGTTCCATCAACTGCAGGACACGTCCCGGGTCGGTCCCCACGTTCGTCAGTTGGTCTCGAGTCGCGCCCACCGTTCGCGGCCCCATCCAAATCCCCGGAGCAACCTGACGGCGGCGGAGCATTTCGACCGCCTGAAACCACCATTTTTGAGTGCGACATTTTGAAAGAAAGTGGGATGCCGCGTCGCGAACATTCGCCGTATGCCGGAAGTACTCCCGCATGAATTGCTCGACCGGCAGCAGCACCTGATCCTCCGGGTAGCCGTACAATTCGGCCAGGCGCAGTTGCTCGGCCCGTTCGAGCACGTCGCGAGCCTGGCCGGTTTCGAAGTGCAATTCATGGCGAACCCCCAGGAGGAACTGGTGTGCGAGTTCCAAGTTCTTCCGATCTTCGGCTTCCAACCCCCCGCGTTTTTCCAGATCGGTCCAATCGCGTTTTCCATACCGCGCGAATCCGACCCAACGTACCATTTGGATATCACGAAGCCCTCCATACGAGCGTTTCAAGTTCGGGGTCAACAGAAAGACGGTACCTCCATACCGGAAACGCTCTTCCCGTCGAGCGGCTTCGATCGCTTCGACCAGTTTGCGGGAACGTCGCCGTGTGAGGCGACCGAACGATTGTTGGAACTGGCGGTACAGTTCCCGGTTGCCGGCCAGCCAGCGGGCCTCGGCCAGCGACGTGAAGATGGTCACGTCTTCCCCGGCCAATCGGCAGGCTTCGGCGGGGGTTCGCAGGCTGTGTCCCAGCACCAATCCCGAGTCGCACAGGTCTCGCATCAATCGTTCGACCTGCCGTTCGACTCGGCGATCGGCGGGATTGGCGCACAGGAGCATCAGATCGGCATCGGAGAACGGGGCCACATCACGTCGGCCGTAACCGCCGTGGGGCACGAGCGCCAATTGTGTCGCATCCTGCTCGGACTCCAACGCCTGGTGGAACAGTTGGAGGACGATTTGATCGAAAAGATCGGCCAGGGCATGGCTGACCGCGATGCTTGGAGTTCCGCCGCGGTGCTGGTGGTACACCTGCGAGCGCCCCTGCTTGAGCAGGTCTCGAGCCTGGATCACTGCGGGGCGAAGGTTGGCAAGGGACATTGCATTCTTCATGTTACCGGAAAAACCGGGGATCGCCAGTTGACGACTCCGGGTTTTTTTGCCGATACTTTAAAGTCACCAATAATGGCCAGCAGGTCCGCGCTGGCGATTGGGCCGAAACGGCGTTTCGGGCGTGCGGTTCGCCCGGGACATTTTTTGGACTTCTGTAGGAAAGGGTAACTACCATCGACCGTATCCAGAATAGGGTCAACGAACAAATTCGCGTATCCCCTGTCCGCGTGATCTCTGATGGCGGCGAGCAGTTGGGGATTATGCCCACCGACAAAGCATTGGAGCGTGCCCGCGAATCCGATTTGGACTTGGTGGAGGTCGCGCCCAACGAAAAACCGCCCGTCTGCCGGATCATGGATTTCGGCAAGTACAAGTACGAGAAGAAGAAGCGGACCGGCCACGGCGCTCATCAAGTCAAGACCAAGGAGATACGACTGCGACCGAAGACCGGCGAGCACGACATCGATTTCAAGGTCAAGCGGGGCAAGAAGTTCCTGCTGCACAAGGACAAGGTCCAGGTGACGGTCATTTTTCGTGGCCGGGAGATGGCGCACATTGAGGAAGGCCGCCGGATCATGGACGACGTGATCGAGGAGTTGGCGGAGGTGGGCAAGGTCGAATCTCCGCCCTCGCAGCACGCTCGCCGCATGATTTGCACCATTGCGCCCAAATAGACGGGTTTCTCAAATGCGGTCGGCGCCGCGAAAGCGGCCGTGCGCCCCTTTGACGAGCCGACGGGAAACGCGTACAACTAGGCGAACGGGGCGGAAGCGACTCCGCCCCGGCCGATATCACTCGGCCCGATCCCTTAACTCGGGCAGCAATCTATCGAAGCGCGTCCCTCGCGAGGGGGATCCGTGAACCTGGTCAGGCCGTAACAGGAGCAGCCATAAGCGGGGTACTCTTGTGCGGGGGGCGCGCTTCGGTGGATCGCTGGCCGGGAATTTCAATGCCCGGCTGCCGCTGCGGTCGATGGAGCCGTCCCATGTCCAGCGAGTACGTCGTTGTTGCACGCCGTTACCGTCCCAAGAATTTCGAGGAACTGGTCGGTCAGAATCAGGTCGCCCAAGCCCTCCGCAACGCAATCCAAACCAACCGTGTCGGGCATGCCTATCTGTTTACCGGCGCACGGGGGGTCGGGAAAACCTCCAGTGCCCGGATCTTTGCCAAGTGCCTGAATTGTGTGGAAGGACCCACCAGCCAGCCTTGCGGCCAATGCGACCCGTGCCTGAGCATCGCGTCGGGCGAAGATGTGGATGTCTTGGAGATCGATGGGGCCAGTAATCGGGGCATCGAAGAGATCCGCCAGCTGCGCGCCAACCTGAACGTCCGCCCCAGCCGATCGCACTTCAAGATCTACATTATCGACGAAGTGCACATGTTGACGCTGCCTGCCTTCAACGCCCTGTTGAAAACGCTCGAAGAACCCCCCGATCACGTCAAATTCGTGTTCTGCACCACGGACCCGGAAAAGATCCCCATCACCGTACTCTCGCGGTGCCAGCGTTTCGATTTCGCGCCCGTCGCCACCGACTCGATCGTCGCTCGTCTCCGCCATATCGTCCAGACCGAGGACATCCCGGCGGAGGAGTCCGCGCTGCAGTTGCTGGCACGGCGGGCCGGCGGTTCGATGCGCGACAGCCAATCGTTGTTGGAACAATTGCTCTCCTTTTGCTCGGACGGCATTACCGAACATGCCGTCCACCAGATGCTGGGAACCGCGCAAATGGGCCGGTTGACCAAGCTCGCCCATCATTTGCTGCAACGCGATGCGGCGGCCGCCCTGACCGAAATCGATGCCGCGGTTGGCGAAGGCGTGGACATCGGCCAGTTGGCAGAACAGCTGCTGGGCTACTATCGCGATCTGCTGGCCGCCACCGTGGGTTGCTCGGCCGACCTGATGCTGCATGCCCCCAGTTCGGATCATGAACGACTTCGTCAGACGGGGCAGGAAATCGGTGTGGAAACGCTGCTGGCCGGGGCCCAGATCCTGGACAAGGCCATCGCCACGATGCGGTACAGTTTCCACGCACGGGCCCTGGTCGAAATCGCCATCATCCGCATTTGCCAGCTGGAACAGCTGGACGAATTGAGCACGTGGATCGCTCAGCTGCAACAGGGTGAGCCCGTGGCGGGGGCGCGGCCTGTGGCGGCCCCACCCACCCCGATCCAAAAAAAAAAGCCGGAAGAAACGTCTGACGCGTTGAAGCCTGCCCCACCGGCGCCCAGCCCCTCGGCAGGCCGGGCTCGCCCCGATCTGGAGACCACGGCCAGTTATTCCGGGCAGGCGAGTCACGCC
Organism: Planctomycetaceae bacterium; assembly: GCA_007124535.1. GTDB lineage: Bacteria > Planctomycetota > Planctomycetia > Pirellulales > Pirellulaceae > SLMF01. The sequence goes on along the minus strand of SLEY01000179.1, from coordinate 1,522 downwards.
GATCCGCCTTCCTCGGGTACGACAACGGACCCGCAGGAAGCCGCGACCGCCCCCGCGCCTTCACCTGCTGGGCTGGCGACCGCTCCTGAGGAACCGGGTGAGGAGCACGAGGTCGTTGCTTCGGAGCCCGCCACCTCGCCGCCGCTTGCCGAAACGGTTTCCGAAGCCACGGCATCGGCAGCGCCTCGTTCTCGCGGCGAAACGCCGGACCCTCCCCCACCGACGACCGCCCCTTCGCAAGAGCCGGCCGGGGACCCGGCCATGGCCGCGGGGGATGCCGAAGCGTTATGGCGGCGCGCATTGGTGAAGATTGGGGGGGTCACTCGGGATGCGGGGGCGGATGTCCAGCGCATTGCAATTTCTGCGCCAAACGTCCTGGAAATTACGTTCGCCGCCGCGTATAACAAAGAGTGGTGCGAGCGTGCGGAGGTCAAACGCAAGATCGAACAGGCCTTGGAGGAAATGGCGGGTCGAGTGCTTCGTGTCGAGATGCTCGTGGCGCCGGGGGAAACGAAAGCCCCGCGAAAACGCAGGCCGCCGGGCCAGAAACGAGCGCGAAAGATGCGCGAAGTTCAAGAGCATCCTTTGATTCAGGAAGCCATTCGCGTGTTTGGGGCCGAGGTGATACGTCTGGATGAACCCGCAGGTTGAGCGGGTGCGAGGGAGAAGATCGAGCATGTTGAAGGAATTGGGGAATTTGGCGTCCGTGTTGCGGCAGGCCCAGCAGTTCGGCGGGAAAATGGAAGCGGTTAGTGCTCGCCTCAAAAACGAGCGGGTTACCGCCAGTACGGGCGGGGGGATGGTCGAAGTGGAAGTGAACGGGTTGGGTGAAGTCCTCCGCGTGACCATCGACCCCTTGCTGGTCGAACACGGTGAACGGGAAATGATCGAGGATCTGCTGCCGGGCGCCGTCAATCAGGCGGTTTCCAAGGCTCGTCAGCTGCACGTGGAGGCGATGTCCTCGCTGACCGAAGGGTTCAACATGCCCGGATTAGCGGACATCATGGCCAAGATGACTGGTTCCCCGCCCGGTGATACGGATCGGCAATAAGCGAGAGGCGCCGGACTGCCATGACCCAGCTTACGGATTCGGTGGCTCGCGTGATCGAGGAACTGGCCAAGTTGCCGGGGATCGGTCGCAAATCGGCAGAGCGGTTGGCCTACCACCTGCTGCGCGTGCACAAGAGCGAGGCCCTGGCCTTGGCCGATGCCATTCGCGATGTCCGCGAAAACGTCCGATATTGCGAGACATGTTATAATTTGTCCGAAGGTCCGCGGTGTGCCATCTGCCAGGATGCGACGCGAGATACCAGTCTGCTGTGCGTTGTCGAACAGCCTCGCGACCTCATGTCGTTGGAACAAGCGGGGGTCTACCGCGGCTTGTATCACGTGTTGCTGGGCCGGATTGCTCCGCTGGAGAACATTGGCCCCGAGCAACTGACCATTGACGCGTTGGTCGAGCGGGTCCGGCAGAACGGTTTTCGGGAGGTAGTGATGGCCACGAACCCCACTGTCGAAGGGG
>SLEY01000628.1 GCA_007124535.1 Planctomycetaceae bacterium | reverse complement strand
GATTGGAAACAGCCTGCGAACAGGCTGACGGGTTCAGCCGCGTCCGGGAACCGCAAGGCGTCGAAGTCGATTTGATTCGGATCTTGGAAGAGCTAACGGCCACGGTTCTTGACGGTTTCTTCGGGAACGATCCGATTCCGCCATGCAAGGTGATTGATGCCGGGCGCGCGGCGTGGGAGGGCATGACGGTCACGCTGCGCATGAGCGAACCCCGCAAGAACCTGGACGGCTTGACCGTCCGTTACCGGCTTCCCTGGGTCGCTCTGAAGAGCAGTGCCATGACCAAGTGCGGGTTTCCGCGCGCCTGGAGCACCTACCTGCACGAGCGGGCACACTGTTTCGGCGGCGACCAGTCGGCAGCCTTTTCCCTGGCGCTCACACACCTTCTTCAGACCACACTCCGGCATGGCCCGGACATCGCCCGGGCAGAAGCAAGGTGGGTCGAAGCGTGCGAGAGACAGAGTTGAGGCCAGAAGCGAACGGTTCGAAACGCGAAGGGGTCGGGTCCCAGCGCGCGGCATCGGAACGCCTCGTTCGATACGGTGGAACCGCTGGCCCTGCTGACCTTGGAACCCCTGCTGCGGGACGAACGGCAAGCCATCCCGTTGTACCCGGCGGGCCGCAGTTTCATTCACGGGCCGCACGATGGACTGGGTCGCACCTACGATCACACGGCCCTCTGGGGCCGCACCCGCGACGAGGGTCTGTAATCGGCCAGTTGCCCTTCGTCCTCCTCCGCTGACCGTCGATCGCCAGCGGAAGGCGGGTGAGGCGAGTCGCAAACGGCGACCGCAAACGGGGACAGCCAGCCTTTCGAATCAGAGTCAACTACGAAAAGCCATGGGATTGAGTGGCCCCTGTACAGAGGAATGCACTAGGCCGGGCCGTTGCCACCTGCCCTGACCGTGCGGTGTCAAGCAACAGCTGGGTGTCCCCTTTCTTGCCCTTAGTCCCCTACACTCAGTCGGTTACTTCCAGCCCCTTACACTCAGGCGCTTACACTTAGTCGAGGTACGCTCGGTCGAACCGCCGGCGGCTTGAAGGACGACTAAGAGGGTCGACTAAGAGGGTCGACTAAGTGTAGAGGACTAAGTGTAGGGGACTAAGTGTAGGGGACTAAGTGTAGGGGGAGGCAAACGGGGACACCCAGCTTTGTTCTGACGCCCCCCGTTGGAGACGGCGAATCTGCATTCTTCCGGAACGAAATGCACCACCCAGGGGTTGTGTTGCCGGGCGATTGGCTGGGTGCCCCATTTCGAGGGATACCCCAATTTCGCGCACCATTTCCCGCATTTCTCGCCCCCCATTTCGCGTACTTTCCGCAGGGACCGGCTTTGAATGACCGCCTTGAAGTGGTGTTGAGACAGCAAGGCATGTACCTGGTTCGTATCCTCCATCGTATGGTAGGCCACGATGTCAGCCGATTTGGGTGCAAATTGGACCGGACGTCTTCCAGAATCGCCGGCAGGGTCTGCCCGTCACCCGCGCTCGTGCCGGTGAGCTCCCTGCGGTTCTTCGCTCGTGGCGCGGGACTTCTTTTGGCCGCAAGCTGCAAAATTCCAGGGAATTTTCACGAACTCTACGGTGAAGCGGATTTTTTCCCCTCATTCCACGGCTTCAATAAAAGCAATTGCGTACAACCTAACCGGCTCGGATCCGGGTTGCTTGACGCCGCCGCGGGGACTTTGTGTAATGGCGGATGCCGGAGATCTCCGGGCGTAGCATCGGAACTCACAGCAGAGGAGTACGAAGATCATGCGATTTCCTGGTTTTTTCACACTTGATTGGCGAGTTCTGGGGGGCTGGATCGGAGTCCTGGCGATGGCGGCTGCGACCGGGGCGGACGGAGCCGAACCGGAGGAAACGGTGGAGCAGATCCTGTCCGTCAGTGGTGTCCAGGGCGGATTGGTCGTCCATGTGGGTTCCGGCGACGGGCGTCTGACCGCGGCCCTCCGCCCCCACGACCGCTTTCTGGTGCATGGTCTGGATACCTGTCCGGATCGGGTGTCCGCGGCCCGCGGCTGGCTGCACGAGGAGGGGGTCTACGGGCCGGTGTCGCTTGACACGTTCGATGGCCAGAACCTGCCTTATGTCAGTGATACGGTCAATTTGTTGGTCGCCCATGAGCTGGGTCAGGTGACTCGAGAGGAAGTCCATCGTGTGCTTGCTCCGGGCGGTGTCGCCTGCGTGTGGCAGGACGGCCGGTGGCAGGCGTTCCGGGAGGCCTGGCCGGAGGACATTGGGGAGTGGACGCACTTTTTGCAGGACGCTTGTGGGAATGCCGTGGCGCAGGACACGCGGGTGGGGCCACCGGAGCGGCTGCGCTGGGTGGCCGGACCGCGCTGGTCGCGCAGCCACGAGATTCCGACCAGCGTCAATGGGGTGGTCACGTCGGGCGGGCGGATCTTTACGATCATCGACGAGGGTCCGGCGGGCGTGTACCGGAAACTGCCGTGGCAGGCCAAGTTGGTCGCTCGCGACGCGTTCAACGGGACCCGGCTGTGGTCGGTGCCGATGGAGGATTGGCAACCGGAGTTGGGCGTCGAATTTGGGCGGGGCGACCGCTGGCACCTGCATCACACGATCCCCCGCCGGCTGGTCGCTCGGGGGGACCGCGTGTATGTGACGCGCGGGTTCCTGGATTCGCCCGTGTCGGTGTTGGATGCCGCGACGGGCGAGACGCTGGTACCGGCGTTGCCGGGGACGCAGGGCACGGACGAGATGTTGCTCAGCGACGGGGTGCTGCTGGTCAAAGTGCCTCAGGAATTGACGGTGGGGGCGACGGTCCGCTACGGCCAGGGCGCCCCGCACGACACGCTGGCGGCTGTGGATGTGGAATCGGGCGAGTTGCTATGGGAAAAGGAACGCGTCCAGGTGGTGCCGTACGCCTTGTCCGCCCAAGCCGGCCGCTTGGTGTACCATAACTTGGAAGAACTGGTCTGCCTGGATCTGAGGACGGGCCGGGAGCTGTGGCGGGCGCCGAACGAGATCGGGTTTACGGTGGGTGCGGCCAGTACGCTGGTGTTGAGCGACGGGGTGGTGCTCTTTCACGGGCATCAGCGTGTGGACGGCGAGCGGGGTTTGTATTTGACCGCGGTGTCGTTGGAGGCGGGTCAGCCCCTGTGGCAGCGTCCGGGCCGCCGGGGCCAGGCGGAAGCCTGCACCCAGCCGACGGATCTGTTCGTCGTGAACGGGACGGTCTGGTGCGGGGGGGGGCTGCAGGGTTTCGACGTCCGGACGGGCGAGGTGGTGCAGACGCTGTCGATTGGCCAACTGGTTTCGCCGGGCCATCATTATCGGTGCCATCGCAGCAAGGCCAGCGAGCGATTTTTGATCTGGCCGAAGCGGGGTGCCGAGTTCCTGGATTTGGAGGGCGAGGGCCACATGCGGCACGATTGGTTGCGGGCTCCGTGTCTGACCGGTCCCACGCCGGCCAACGGTTTATTCTATGCCCCGCCCAGCCAGTGTTTTTGTTATCCGGGGGTGAAGAAGCCGGGTTACCTGGCTTTCGCGGCGGGGCCGGTGGAGCCGTTGGCGCCGGCCGCGGCGGGCGATCTGGAACGCGGACCGGCCTATGGCCAGGCGCCCTCGGCTGCCTCGAGCCCGGCGGATTGGCCCATGTATCGCCGCGATCCGCAGCGCAGCGGGTCCACCTCGGCCAGCATCCCGCCGGACCTGCAACCGCAATGGCAAGTCGCCTTGGCGGGGCCGGGGACCCAGCCGGTGGTCGTGGGAGATCGGCTGTGGGTGGTCGAGAGGGAAGCGCACCGCGTCCGTTGCCTGGATGCCCGGACGGGCGAAGACGTGTGGAGCTTCACCGCCGGCGGGCGCATCGACTCGCCGCCCGTCTATGAGGACGGCCTGCTGCTGTTCGGCGGCCGGGACGGCTGGGTCTACTGCCTGCGAGCGGACGACGGCGCACTGGTCTGGCGTTTCCCGGCGGTTCCTCAAGCCCGGCGGATCGTGTCGTACGAGCAACTGGAATCGCTGTGGCCCGTCCACGGCAGCGTGCTCGTGCAAAACGGCCGCGTGACCTTCGCGGCCGGACGCTCCTCGTTCCTGGACGGCGGGATCCTGCTCTACGCCCTGGACGCCCGCAGCGGGGAACTGCTGCACCACCGGCATCTGGAAGGTCCCTGGCCGGACATCTGGGAAGAGATGGGCGCGCCGTTCGCCATGGACGGGGCCCTGACGGACCTGATCGTCAGCGACGGTCGCGATCTGTACATGCAGCAGATCAAGTTCGATGCGGATCTGAACCTGCTGACCACAACGCAGGAGAGCCCGCTGGGCGAACTGGATAGGGGGGCCAACCATCTGGTGGCCACCGGCGGATTCCTGGACGATACGGGCTTCGATCGCCTGTACTGGATGTACAGCCATCGCTGGCCCGGTTTCTACTTTGCCCAGCACGCACCCAAGAGCGGCCAACTGGTCGTGTTCGACGACTCGACGACCTTCGCCGTCAAATACTTCTATCGCCGGCAGCTGTGGAGTCCGTTGTTCATTCCGGAAGATCAGGGCTACCTGCTGTTCGCCGACGACAACGACAACCAGCCGGTTTTGGAGAAGGAGGAGTTCGGGCGGCGGATCCCGGGCCATCCGCCGGCGTTCTTCGAGCAGTGGCGGGACAAACTGGACGCCCACGAAGACGTCGAAATCATCCGCTGGCTGCCCGACGAGGCGTATGAGGATGCTCACCGGCGTGGTGGCCGCGGCGTGGAGAAGGGTTCGGGATACCAGCGGCAGCATCCGGCCCGGTGGCAGAAGATGGTTCCCTTGCGGATCCGCGCGATGGTGCTGGCCGGGGAGCATTTGTTTACGATCGGTCTGCCCGACGTGGTCGATCCGGAGGATCCGCTGGCCAGTTTCGAAGGCCGGCGGGGCGCCGAATTGGCGGTGTTTTCGGCGGTGGACGGGAGCCGGCAGGCCACCCATCGCCTGGATTCGCCGCCCGTCTTCGATGGCCTGTCCGCGGCGGCCGGACGCCTGTACCTGGCCACGGCCGATGGCTACGTGGTTTGTCTGGCTCCCTGAGCGAAAGAATACCGAACGGAGCTTGGCGCTTTGAACGAAGCTTGGCGCGTTTTAACCGAGGAGAGCGAACGATGCATGCGGCGAGAATGAAGCGAGTGCGGCTGGTGGCGGCCGGAATGGCGGTCCTGCTGGTCTTGACAACGGGCCTGCGGGCCGAAGAATCGGCGGAGGCGACCGCAGCCAATATTTTGGAAGCCGCCGGGGTAACGGGCGGGCTGGTCGTCCACGTCGGCTGCGGGGACGGGCGGGTCACCGCGGAACTGCACGCGCACCCGGGCCTGCTGGTTCATGGCCTGGATCGGGATGAGCAGGCGGTGGCCGCAGCCCGCGCGCATGTCCGCAACCGGGGCCGTTACGGGCCCGTGTCGATCGAGGTCTTGCGCGGCGAACGCTTGCCCTATACCGAGAATCTGGTCAACCTGCTGATTCTGGAAGACACCGGCGCGGCGCCGGAGGCGGAGATCGATCGCGTCTTGGCGCCCGAGGGTGTCTTGCTGGTCCGCCAGGGCAACGGCTGGCAGCGCCGGGTCCAACCGCGGCCGGACGAATTGGGACGCTGGACGCACTACCTGCACGGTCCGGACAACAACGCCGTGACGCCCGATACGGTCGCCGGCCCGCCCGACCACCTGCAATGGATCGGCGATCCCCTCTGGGCCCGCTCGCACGAGCATTTGTCCAGTGTCAGCGCGATGGTCACCTGCGGCCGGCGGGTGTACTCGATCGTGGACGAGGGCCCCATCGCATTGGTCGCCCTGGACCCGGATTGGCAGTTGGTGGCCCGGGACGCGTTCAGCGGGGTCGTGGTCTGGAAACGGCCGGTGGGGGCCTGGGAGGGGCATCTGCGGGGTTTCCGGAGCGGGCCGCTGGAACTCACACGCCGCCTGGTCGCCTCGACCGATCGGTTGTTCGTCACCCTGGGCTATGGCGAACCGCTCAGCGCCTTGGACCCAGCCACGGGCGAGACGTTGACCCGGTACGAAGCGACGGCGGAAGCCTTGGAGGTGCTCTACGATGACGGAACGTTGTACGTGGTGACCGGCAGCTACGAGCAGGACCATCAGGCCGATGTGGCTCGGCGGCGCGGGGCCATCCCGCCTCCCCGGGATCGCCGGTTGGTCGTGCTGGATGCCGAAAGCGGCGAAGTGCGATGGGAGCGGTCGGGGTCGGCGACGGCGGAAATGCTGCCCGTGACCCTGACCGTGGCTGGCGGCCGCGTGCTCTTCCAGAATCCGCGGTCGATCGTCTGCCTGGATGCGGCGACGGGCGAATCCCGCTGGGAGACCGCCCGGCCGATCAGTGTCCAGCGCCCCGCCTGGTCCACGCCGACGCTGGTCGCTTACGAAGACGTGGTCCTGTCTGCGGATCGGGAAGCCAGTCCGACGGCGGAGCAGGCGGAAACCGACCAGATCGACTGGACGATCAGCAGCCGCGGCGGGCAGGCCCCGGAAGGCGAATTGATCGCCTTCTGTGCCGAGTCGGGCGAGCGGTTGTGGAGCACCGCCTGCCGCGAGGTTTACAATGCCCCGGTGGACGTTTTGGTCGTGGACGGTCTGGTGTGGTCGGGTTATTTGGTTCAGGCGCGCGAGCCGGGCATTACGGTCGGCCGCGATGTCCGCACGGGGGAGGTCGTCCGCCGCCGGCCCCCGGATCAGGAGTTCTTTCGTGTGGGGATGAGCCATCATCGCTGCTACCGCAACAAGGCGACCAGCCGATTCCTCGTGCTGGGCCGTTCGGGCATCGAGACGGTCGATGTGGAATCGGGCGAAGCGACGGCGGATCACTGGGTCCGGGGGGCTTGCCAGTACGGCGTGATCCCGGCCAATGGTCTGATCTACGTCCCGACGCATCCTTGCGCGTGTTTTATCGAGGCCAAGCTGAACGGTTTCAACGCGTTGGCTCCGCGGCGGGAAGCCCCCGCTGGCGGTGCGGAGGACCCCGCAGCACGGCTGGAGAAAGGTCCGGCGTATGAGCAACCGATCGCTGCCGGGGAGGATTCGGTCGGCGACTGGCCGACGTTCCGCTCCGATGCGGGCCGGAGCGGGGCCGCCCGCAGCCCGGTCCCTGCAGAACTGCGGTCCGACTGGTCGACCGAATTGGGAGGTCGGCTCAGCAGCCTGGTAGTTGCCGGCGGCCGCTTGTGGGTGGCTCAGGTGGAGGAACACACCGTGCATGCCTTGGATGCCGAGGATGGCCTCCCCCTGTGGAGCTACACGGCAGGAGGCCGGATCGACTCGCCTCCCACGATCTGGGATGGCCGGGTGCTGTTCGGTTCCGCCGATGGCTGGATCACCTGCTTGCGTTCCGACGACGGGAGTTTGATTTGGCGTTTCCGCGCGGCGCCGGAAGAACGGCGGATCGTCGTGCGCGAGCAACTGGAGTCGGCCTGGCCGGTACATGGCAGCGTGCTGGTCCAGGACGGCGTGGCCTATGCCGTCGCCGGCCGATCCGCCTTTGTCGATGACGGGATGCGGCTGGTCCGGCTGGATCCGGCCACCGGTCGCCTGCTGTCGGAGACGCGTTTGGATCTGCGCGACCCGGAGACGGGGCGGATGCGTCAACAGACCGTACGCGGCTTCGACATGCCCGGCCTGCTGCCCGATGTGCTCTCGTCGGACGGCGAGTCGATCTTCATGCGGCATGCCCGGTTCAATCGGGAAGGCGAGCCGATCGACCAGCGAGTGCCGCATTTGTTCAGCCCCGCCGGGTTCCTGGACGATTCCTGGTGGCATCGCACCTACTGGATGTTTGGAACCAAGATGCACAGCGGGTGGGGCGGTTGGCCGCGGGCAGGGAGCGAAGTGCCCTCGGGCCGCTTGCTGGTCCATGACGGCGAAACGATCTTCGGGTTCGGCCGCACGCTGTACGCCCGGCACGGCAGCCACGTGGGACTGCCCCAGACGTTTCTGGATGAGATCTGGCCGCTGAATGAACGGCGGCATACCCATTACCGTCTGTTCGCCGAATCGCTGGACGTTTCCCGGGATGGGGAGAACGGTGCGGAATCGCGTCGCGAAGCGCGCCCGGACGCTCCGGAAACGAACGGCTGGAAACGCGAATTCCCCCTGATGGTCCGAGCCATGGTGCTGGCCGGCGACCACCTGTTCCTGGCCGGACCGCCCGATGCGTTCGTCTCGGACGATCCGCTGGCGGCCTGGGAGGGCCGGTTGGGAGCCACCCTGTTGGCGGTCCGCGCCGGCGACGGCGCCGACCGGACCGAATACCGCTTGCCAGCCCCGCCCGTCTTCGACGGACTGGTCGCGGCCGGCGGAAATCTGTACCTGGCAACCGCCGATGGTCGCGTCTCCCGCTGGACGGAAGACGCGACACGAACGTCCCCGTGAGCCCAACCTACGGACGGATGCTTATCGACAAGAAGGTCGCCTCGATCGCGAATCGGTTCGTGCGAAGCCACCACGGGTCACCGCTCGGCGCGGGTCTCCGACCCCGCCGAAACTACTGCTCGGCGCGGGTCTCTGACCCCGCCGGAACCGCCGACCGAAGGTCTCCCCCCATATCGGAGCCATTCGGTCGATGGACTGGCCGGTCTCTGTTCCTCGTTGCCCGATGCGTTATCATCTGGGTAATGGCGGAATTCGTGCCGCTCCCGCCGTTTCGTCGCACGATCGACGATGCCGCGGCCCCTGGTTTGATTTCACTGTCCTTGCATGCGGAGAATCCAAGATGCGGCTTGATCTAACGGACTCACGCCGGTCCTTCCTTCGAGTGGTAACCCACACGCTGGTGCTGCCGGCACTTGCAGCCGTCACCCTGCTGCTGGTGAGCCAGCCGGCACGGGGTGGGACCGAAGTTGTCGGGACGGTGGCCGATTCTCAGGGCCAGGGACTCGCTGAAATCGACGTCCGCATCTACGGGCCGCGTGGGGAAAACGCCGGCGGCCGGACCGAATTGGCCTCCACCACCACCAATGACCACGGACGCTTTCGTTTGAAAACCGACGGGGAAATCGGCGAACTACTCGAATTGGAGGGTCCGGAAGGAACCGGTCGCCTGCGAATTGACGGCCGGTCATTGCCTTTGGAATTGACGTACCCCGTCCAGACCACCGTCGTCTTACTGCACGACAACGACCTGCATTTCGACTTCAATCACCAGGACGCGTTTGGCGCGAGGGTCCAGGACATCCGTGACCGCTACGACCACGTTTTTCTGGTCAACGCCGGAGACATCTTCATCCGCCACTCCCGGCAATGGTCCGAGCCGACCCTGGAGTTCTACGCTCGCGCCAGTCGCGGCATCATCGCCGCCATGAACCGCTTCGGCTACGATGTACTCACCCTGGGCAACCATGAGATGGACTACCACGAGGACGCGACGTTGCAGGCGTTGAGTACGGCGGAGTTTCCCTTGCTGGTTGCGAACGTCGAAATCACCACCGACCTGCTCCCGCCCGTCGAACCGTATACCGTCCTGCAGACGGACAACGACCTGACCATCGCCGTTTTGGGGCTCGGACGGGCCGTCAGCAAGGAAGGAGTCCGAGCCCGCGACCCCATCGCCAGTGCCCGGGAGTACGTGTACTTGGCCGACGAACACGACGTCTTCGTGGCCCTGACGCACATCGGCTATCGCACCGACCAGCAGTTGGCCGAAGCCGTCGGCGTCTTGGACGTGATCATCGGCGGGCACTCCCACACGATGCTGGAGGAAGCGGTGCTGGTCAACGGCGTGCTGATCGCCCAGACCCGCGGCACGTCGGGAGCCGTCAATCCCGACCGGCCGAAATACCTGGGCAAAATCAAATTGACGCTGGAAAACGGCCGGATCATCGAGAAACAGGGGCAGGTTTTCACGATCACGGCCGAATCGGGCGAACCGTGAACCCCGGCTCGCGAATTATCCGGGGTGCGGGATGTTCCTTCAGGAAGCCGTCCGGATAGAATGAGGGTACGCGAAACGCGCCTTTTCCGGCGGGAGGATGGCTGATGAACCGATTCTGCTCGTCCGGTCTGCTCGGGCTGGGCATGTGGCTGGCGGCCGGTGGGACCACCGCAGGGGAACCGGCCTTGGCCCAACCTGCCGAAGTCCGAGCGGAATTCCAGCAACGCGTCGCCCGCTTGCAGCAGTTGGGCTTGCAGATTACGGCCGATCCGCGGAAGATCGAAGCGGCGACCAGCGAAGCGGCCTACTTCATGTTCGCCCAGCGCAAAGAGATCCAGCCGCGTTGCGAGCCGTTCGAACCCCCGGAGTCGGGGCATTGGCTGGACCGCAAACCGGTCTTTGCTCCGGGAGCGGACCGGGGAGCGATTCGACCGGGGTTCGACGATTTGGTGGACCGGATGGGATATGATCGCGTGCTTATCTACTGGGCCAGCGTCCACTACGGGGTCAGTGGCTTCGCCCGGTTCACCCTCTACAAACTGGAGCGCGCCGACGAGGACGCGACCGACACGCCCGCCGTGCTGCTGGGCGATGCCGAATATGTGCTCAACCTGCCCTAGCAGCCGCGCCCCAACCTCTTTAGACGTACCGCCTCTCCAGCCAGGGCGGCGGTTTTGTTAGGGAGTTTTCAGAGAGCATCCACCGCACGGGGGGATCCCCCTCATTAAGTCGCGCTGATCGAGCGGATGCGGACTTTGGTGAACAGCTGGCGATGGCCGGTTCGGCGGCGCGAGTTCTTTCGGCGTCGCAGCTTTTGGACGAAGATCTTCTTGCCCTTCGTCGGTCCCAACACGTCGGCCACCACGGCGGCCCCATCGACCGTCGGTTTCCCCAAGCGCAGGCCTTCTTCATCGGAGAGTGCCAGCACCCGATCGAAGGTCAATTGTTCGCCCTGAGCGATCTCGCGATAATCGATTTCCAGCTCCTGACCCTCTTCCACTTTGTATTGTCGCCCGCCGTCTGCAATAATCGCGTACATCGCTGTTACCTGATATCCTAAAAAAAACGTGGTCAACGGACTTGCCAGATCGCGGTACCGGGGCTCCACCGGTCCGGGAACAGTCTACCAAGACGTCGCAGTTTATCCGAGGCAGGGCGATTTGTCGAGGCCCACGCGAGCAACATTATGTATGGAAAAATTCAGCAGCACCTGACCGAAGAACTCCAACGGATTCGGGAAGCCGGTTTATTCAAGGCAGAACGGGTGCTATCGACCCCCCAAGATGCTCATGTCCAGGTGGCGGGCGGCCGTAGCGTCCTGAATCTGTGCGCAAACAACTACTTGGGGTTGGCCGAGCATCCCGAGGTGATCGCGGCGGCCCACCAAGCGCTGGATCGCTGGGGCTACGGTTTGGCCTCCGTTCGCTTCATCTGCGGAACTCAAGCCGTGCATAAGGAACTGGAGCAGCAGATCAGCCACTTTTTGGGAACCGAAGACACCCTTTTGTATGGTTCATGTTTCGATGCGAATGGGGGGCTGTTCGAGACGATCCTGGGAAAAGATGACGCGGTGCTGTCCGACGAATTGAATCACGCCAGCATCATCGACGGGATCCGCTTATGCAAGGCGGCTCGTTATCGTTACAAGAACAACGACATGGCCGATTTGGAGGCCAAATTGCAGCAGGCGGCGGACGCTCGCTACCGTTTAATCGCTACCGACGGGGTGTTTTCGATGGACGGCTACCTCGCCGATCTGCCTGCGATTTGCGATTTGGCGGAGCGTTACGACGCCCTGGTGATGGTGGATGACTCGCATGCGGTGGGGTTCTTGGGGCCTCACGGTCGGGGCACCCCCGAATTGCATCATGTGATGGAACGCGTGGATTTGATTACGGGTACGTTGGGCAAGGCATTGGGGGGGGCCAGCGGCGGTTACACCAGCGGTCGCCGGGAGATCATCGACCTGCTCCGCCAACGTTCCCGCCCCTATTTGTTCTCCAATTCGGTCCCTCCGGTGGTGGTCGGTGCTTCGTTGAAAGCTTTGGAAATCCTGGAACGGTCCACCGAACTGCGGGATCGTTTGGAAGCGAACACACGATTCTTCCGCGGCGAGTTGGCCGCCGCCGGGTTTTCGATCCTGCCCGGCGAGCATCCCATTGTGCCCATCATGTTGGGCGATGCGGCCCTGGCAACCCGGATGGCCGATGCGCTGCTGGAACAGGGCGTGTACGTCATCGGGTTTTCCTATCCCGTGGTACCGGAGGGCCAAGCGCGAATTCGAACCCAGGTTTCGGCGGCACACACCGTCCAGGACCTCCAGTCGGCGATCGAGGCCTTGATCCAAGTGAAACGACACCTGGGGATTCCCGACGCCTGACCCGCCGGCTGCCGCGCGGCGTGGTTACCCAGCAGCCGGGCCGTCCGCTCGGAATCTGCGCCGGGCCCGTTGTCGCCGCTTGCCATCCGGATAGAATCCCAAAACAGCGAAAATTGGAAAAAACCGTCACCTTTTAATTGACCGCGGAGCCGCTTAGCGGCCTGCAAAGGGGAGCGAAAAAGACCGATGATGGAACATGTTGGTGGGGCGCAATTGCACCCGGAAGGTGTGGACTACAAGGCGGAACAAGAGGCCACCTTGGCTCGTCCGCGCATGAAATACACATTGTCGGCCCGGTTCTTCTTCTGGTTTATGAACTTCGTCTATGGCAAGCCCATGACGATCCCCAAGATCAAGCTGATCGAGATCCTGGCTCGGATCCCGTACCACGCCTGGGAACTGAAGGCGTACTGGCGGCTGACGTTCGGATATCAGGATGAAAAGATTCGTGAAGAAGGAATCCATCTGGTCCATTTGGGCCGTCTGTCCCAGGACAACGAATTCTGGCATCTGATCATCGCCGTCGAAAAGATCCGCGAGGACAATATCAAGGAGAGCGGTTTCTGGTTCCGATTCATGCCCAAGGTGCTGGCCCTATCGTATGCCGTGTTCGCCCGCACCCTGGCGATGGTCCGCCTGAAATCGGCCTTCTATTTCAACGCCATGTTCGAGGACCACGCCGAGCACGAGTATGCCGAGTTTGTGCGGGACCATCCGGAGTTGGACGAGCAACCGGTGACGAACGAGTTGGTCAAGCAATTCGGCAACCCGGCGACGTGGGGCGATGTTTTCCGCCACATCGGGCTGGACGAACGCGTCCATCGCAACGAGAGCTTGCAGGAATGCGGAATGAGCGACCAGATCGCTCCTTACGTCAGCGTCCCCTCCCGTATTCCCGCTTGACGTCCGCTGATCTTCGGGTAATATGTTTCCTGGTCGGACCGGTTTTTCGAGACACCGGACCATGAGCTTTTGTCCGTTGAAATTCTTGGTAGTTGCTCTGGCGGCTTGGCACTTCGTGCTGGCAGCTGCCGGTTATTCGCTGCATGCCGTTACGGGAACGTGCGATTCGATCCACACCAAGGCGGCGTCTTCATGCGGTTGTTCCGCCCATCTTTGTGGTGCGCCGCCAGCTCACTCGCACGAGCAAGCATCCGATTCTGAAGATCATGCTCGCATCGCCCACTGGCACGACCCTCACGCGTGTTCGTTGTGCCGCTGGTTGTCTCAGGCCCAGGTTTCCCCGGGCATTGCGGGTAGGGTCGCTGGTTTTCAGCTTGCCTGTTCCCATCCGCTCGATCGGCCTGCGACTCCCGTTGCGCGCCGCCAAGTCGCCTATGGCGCCCGCGCGCCTCCGGTCTAAGCTCGATCAGAAAAGGGGCTGCGTTTTGGGAGAGCAGTGCCCATTGGAAGGTCAGCCGTAAGACCCGTAAACCTGGGTGCACCCGGAGAGTGTCGGCCCCCTTTTCTGACACCGTTTCTGAAGCCGAACTTTCGCGTTGCGCGCCCCCGTATTCGGGCGCAGACGCCCTCCATCGGTAGGGCGGCGGCTGGCGTCATCGGCTTGGACCTGGCGCACGATCGCTTCGATCTTCCCGGGGAGTCCCTGGAGACGGGAGTCTACGTTCATGTATGCATCGGTATGGTGCCGCATCGCCGCGCGGCTGGCACGAGTGACCGCGATGGCGGGGGCGATTGGGCACTACGATTTCTGCCCCTGGGCGAATCGCTATGTGTATTGGTTAAAACAGCCGATTGGGTGGTTCGCTTTAGGCGCATTGGCCGCCCTGCTGGTCGGGCTGTTCGTTGCCGCTCAGGGCTGGTTCGTGTTCGGGGTCCTGGTGACGGTGATGGTCCTGGGTGGGATCTGGCCGCGGGTTTCCATGTATGGTTTGGACGTCTCGTTGGCTTTTGACCGGCGACGTTGCCGCGAGTCGGAGCCGGTTCGGGTGCGGCTGTCGATCCGCAACCGTTGGCCATTTCCGGCCTGGGGTCTGGTGGTCGAGCGTGGCTTTTTTGACTCGGAGCGGGACGGGGAGCCGGCGCCGGCGGTGAGCGCGCTGGCACGTGTGGCCGGTTGGTCGCAGAACGATTATCTGTTCGTGTTTCGACCGGAGCGGCGCGGCGTGTACCCTCGCGTGTCGCCGGTCCTGTCGACGGGTTTTCCGTTCGGCATCTGGCATTGCAGTCGGCCGGCGCCCGTGGCATTCGAGCTGCTGGTCTGGCCGCGAACGATCCCGTTGAGTTCGGTACCGGCTGTCGGCGGTGATCATTTGACGGTGGGTGGCAGCTTTGTCGATCAGGCCGGGGATGACGGTGATATTTTGGCCGCCCGTTTCTATCGTGAGGGGGACTCCTTACGGCGGGTGCATTGGGCGCAAACCGCTCGCCGCGACGTGCTGGTGGTCTGCGAGCGTCAGGCGACGGCGCGGCGGCGGGTGATCGTCGGCTTGGACGCGACTGGGTATTCCGGGGGGTCCCGGCGGGACGCGGTGCGACGGGACTGGGCCATCCGCGTCTACGCCAGCCTGTGCCGCGAGTTGCACGCCCACCACTGCGACGTCGCCTGCCGGTTGGGCGACGAAACGCTGCTGTTGGAACCGGGCCCCCCCGGGCTGCACCGCCTGCTGGACCGCTTGGCTCGATACGAGCCTGCGACAGACGGTACCGAGACCCGGGATGGCGCCGCTCCCGTGTCCGGAGCCCTGCAGATCCAGGTGACTCGGCGGTTTCGTGCCAAAGAAGATGGGGCATGTGGCCGGAGTCCACTTCAACCGCGATGGGTGCTGGTCGATGACCACCCCCCGGAGCAGGCGGGTTCCGGAGGGCAGGGTTCGCGCGTCCGGCCCTGGTTGGCGGTGGATACCCGGGCGGACGTCGCGGGGCAATTGCAGCAACAATGGGGAAGGGTCTGTCATGACGACTGGCGAATTCACTGAAGACGGGCAGCCGGCCGGGGTGCGGTGGGCCCCGGACCGGGCTTCGCAGCCATCGGCCGAGTACGGCACGTTGTTGTTGGCCGTGCTGGCGATGGCCACGTTGACGGCGGCCCGCAGCGCATCCTACCCGCATGGGATGATCCTGTTGGCCCAGAGCGGTTTGGCGTTGAGCGTTCCGCTGGCGTTCCTGTGGCTCCGGCGACGGCATCCGGCCCTTGCGGGCGAGGAACGCTACTTGGCTTTGCTGGTCCCGGTTTGGTGCATTTTGCCCTGGGGACTTGAAGCGATACTGAGGTCATGGGGGATAGGTGAGGCGCACGAGCTGTTGATGCTGGTGAGTTTGCAGCATGGGGCGCTGATTTTGGGCGTCTTTCCGCAGCGCCGCCGTTGCCAGCAGGTTTCTGCCCTGCTGGGTGGTTTTTTGGTGCTGTTTGCCGTGGTGATCGAAGCTCGTCCGCTCGTGTTCCTCTTGGCGGGCCTGCATGGCGTTTGGCTGCTGTGGTGGCTGATGGCACGGTACTGGGAGCGGCTGCAGGATGCGCGTTCGGCGATTCAAGTGACGTCCTGCCTGCCCGTCCGTTGGTCCATATGGGGCGGGACCGTGTTGGCGACTTTGCTGGTCGCCAGCGTATTCGGCGCCAGTGGCGGGGCGACGTACGTTTTGCGAGGCATGATGCCGGCTTCGGGTGGGGAGCGGTGGTATGATCCGTTCGCGCGGGCTGGGGTGGGCGACGGCGACGCGATGGTGGCGGCCCGCGAGGATGCGATGAGTTTCGGACCGGTGGAGAGTGAGCTGTTCCTGGAATCTCAGATGCCCACCTTGTACGACATGTTCAACGAGTTGTACGGGGAGCCGTTGCGGCCCCAGGAGAAGCAGGAGCGAGCGGTCAATCTGATGGGCGAAACGATACGGTACCCGGACCAGCGGGTCGCGGAGACACGGCAGAGTGGCCGCGAGTTTTCCACGCTCCGCCGCCGGGTTCGGCGACGGAATCGGGTACTGGACGACCGCGATTCTCCCGCCATGCTGTACGCGGTGGGCGAAGTGCCCAGCCATTTGGGGCTGGAGACCTTCGACATGTTCGACGGCGTCACCTGGAGCAGCACGCCGCGCGGCAACGTTCTGCCTGCCCTGACCGAACGGATCGAGGGGGAGCGGTGCTGGTTCTACTTCCGCCAACCGGGTCGTTCACCGATCGAGCGGGACTCGCGGACGCACGCCCTGAAAGTGATCAATCTGAAGACCAACCGCGTACCGGCCCCGCCTTATCTGACTGCGGTCCACATCGATCGGCTGGACCAAGCGGACTTCTGGGGCTGGACCGACGATGGCATGCCGGCGATGGTGGCCCGGGAACAGATTCCTCAGCTGACCGTCCTGCATGTCCGCTCGCGGCAATGGAACCTGCAGGAATTGCGAGAAACCGATTTCACGCGGTCCTGGTCGCGAGCTTCCAGCGACGGTTGGGGTGGGGAATCCTCGTCGGACGGTTTTCCGCACGCTTACCTCCAAGTGCCGTTGGGGTTGCGCCCGCGTCTGGAGGATTGGAGCGAAGCCTGGACCCGCGGTGTGCCGCGCGGCTGGCGGCAAGTCGAAGCGGTGGTGCGGCGGTTGCGGCAGGATTTCCGCCGTGAAGCCGAACCGGTTGGCGTTGAAGCGGGCGATGTCGTCCAACACTTTTTGAAGCGGGGCTCCGGACCGGAATACGCATTCGCCACCACCGCCGCCCTGATGCTCCGCCAACTGGGTTACCCCACCCGGCTGGTCGCCGGCTTTTACGCTCGGGGCGAGCGTTATGATCGCATGGCCGGGCAGACGTCCGTGCTGGCCGAAGACGCTCATGTCTGGGTCGAAGTGGGGGTGGACGCCGGGACGTGGGTGACGATCGAGCCGAGTCCGGGTTACCGAGCACCGCGCGAAGCGCTCGGCTGGCGGCAGCGGGTTGCCGAGTGGGGGCGAGCCGGGCTGAGGGCCGCTGCTGGCCACCCGTGGCAAATCCTGGGGGCGCTGTGTCTGCTGATCGCCGTCTGGCGGAGCCGCCTGCGCTGGATGGATGCGGTCGCCCGAGGCGGCTGGTGGTTGGCCGGCCGGTTCGGGACCGAGCGGCGGCTGCGGGCGACGATCCGGTTGTTGGAGTGGCGTTGCCGCCGTAGCGGCCAAGCCCGCCCGCCCCATGTGACGCTGTCCCAGTGGTACGCGACTTTGGCCGGTTCCCTGCCGCCGGAAACAAGCCACGCCGTCCAGTGTTTTCTCCGCCAATCCGAACGCCTGTTGTATTGCCCCCGCCAGCCGCCCCGCACCCCGGGCGAAGCATCGGCTGTCGCGCTGGCCTGCTGCGAAGTTGTCCGAGGTTTGAACCTGAGTTGCTTGCGCGAAAGCCTGCCGCTCCCGGACGGCGTGGGAACCGGATCAGACCGCCCCACGCGAATGCCACCAAATACCCAATAACGAAGAATAGAAACCATGGCAATCATGACTGCTTCTGAACGCAACTCGTCCGGACGGGTTGCCAATGCTGCCGAAACCGCCTGTGCCCATCAGGTGGCGATCGACCGTTTGCGCGAGGCCTTGAACGGCGTCTTGATCGGCAAATCCGACACGGTGGAAATGGTGCTGGCCTGCCTGCTGGCACGCGGGCATCTGCTGTTCGACGACTTGCCGGGCCTGGGGAAGACCACGTTGGCCAAGGCGATCGCGGTGGCGGTCGGAGGCGCATTCGCGCGGGTCCAGTGTACCCCCGACCTGCTGCCCAGCGACATCACGGGATTCAATGTCTTCAACCAGAAGACCCGGGAATTCGAATTCCGCGAGGGGCCCGTGTTCTCCGATGTGCTGCTGGCCGACGAAATCAACCGCGCTACGCCGCGCACTCAGAGCGCGCTGTTCGAAGCCATGGCCGAGCGGCAGGTGACGATCGACCGGTTGACCTATCGTCTGAGCGAATCGTTTTTCGTGATCGCCACCCAGAATCCGGTGGAAAGCCACGGAGCCTACCCTTTGCCCGAAGCGCAACTGGACCGCTTTGCCATGAAACTGCGGATCGGCTATCCCGACGCGGCCAGTGAGTTGCAGATGCTGGCGGCTCAGGTGGCCGGTTTGGACCGCGTCGGGGGGCAAGTTCGAGAGGCGGTGATCGATCCGGAACAACTGCGCAAGTTGCAGCAGCATGTCACCCAGATGCCGGTCAGCCGAGTGGTTCAGGAGTATCTGGTAGCCCTGGCCCAAGCGACACGCCAGCATCGCGAGGTCATGCTGGGGCTCAGTCCCCGCGGTCTGATCACTTGGCAGCGGGTGGCTCAAGCCCGAGCGCATCTGCAGGGCCGCGATTTCGTATTGCCCGACGACGTGCAGCACGTGGCCCGGCCGGTGTTGGAAGTCCGTTTGGCCGGCAACTTCGACGGGGCACTGCAAGTGGTGGACGAAATCGTCCAGTCGGTGCCGGTGCCTGTCTCGGATACCAATCGCCGGGGGCCGCGCAATGAATAGAACCCCATCGCTTCCCGGAATTCTGCTCCTCCTCCTGCTGCTCTCTGCCTGCCGGCCGCCGGAGGCGATCCGGACCGTCGCGGATCGACCACCCGACTATCTCACGGCCGTACAGCGGATGGTCGGAATCCACGCAGCCATTGTTGCCCAGGACGTGCCGGCGGACGAAGCGGAAGACGTGACCCGCGAATGGGACCGACTGCTGGATTGGCTTCCCTGGTTGGCCGCGGATACCGATCTGCCGGAAACGCCCTGGAACCGCGTGGCGGCTACGGTCGATCGCCTGGCGGAATGGGTGGACGACGCGGACGGAACCTCGACCCAAGCCCGGCTGGAACGCCACCGCGCGCAAGCCCACGATTGGCAAGCGGCTCTGGACGAACTCCGCCAGATCGCCACGCTGCTGGAGGAAGAAGCCTCGACCCCGGAAACCGGCTTGACGGAATATCCCACGTCACCCGACATCGCCGCCGAACCTTCGTCCGCTCAGGAGGACCCGTGATGATCCAAGCCCTGGCCTGGGGCGCCGTGCTCCGCTTCCTGCAAGCGCTATTGCAAGCCACCCCGACCATCCTGGTCGGCCTGCTGGTCGCCGGAATCTTTCACCGACTTCTGGAACACGCGGGCACCCGGCGGCTGTTCGGGCAAACGTCCGCCCGGTCCCTGCTGCAAGCCTGGTTCGTCGGCATGCTCCTGCCCGTCTGTTCGTTCGGCGTGCTGCCGGTCGTTCGCGAAATGCGCAAAGCCGGGGTGGCGGGCGGCTCGATCCTGGCCTTCGCCCTGACCGCACCCCTGTTCAATCCGATCAGCGTGCTGTACGGACTGACCCTCTCCGAACCGGTGGTCATCATCGCCTTTACCGCCTGCTCGTTGATCATCGTCACGGTGATCGGGATCGTCTGGGATCAGCTGTTCACCCATACGGCCGTCCCGGAAACGGCGATGGCCCGGGCCGCTTACGGCATCCGCCGCATGCTGGCCGTGGCCGTGTCCGCAGCCCAAGCCTTGCTCAGCCGCAGCTCGGCCTACATCCTGATCGGACTGGCCGGAGTCGGTTTGCTGAGCCTCTTCCTGCCAATGGGCTCCTTGCAGCAGGCTGCCGAGCCGGACGATCGGTGGGCCCCACTGTTCATGGCCCTGGTGATCACCCCGGCTTATGCCCCACCCATGACGGCCATGGTCCAATTGGCCTCGATGTTCCAGCATGGCAACTCGGTCGGCGCCGCTTTTGCCCTGCTGGTCCTGGGCGCCGGGACGAATCTGGGCCTGATCGCCTGGATGCTGGGTACCTATGGCTGGCGGCGGACCGCCGTCTGGTTCGGCATCCTCTGGTCGCTGGTCGTCCTCCTGGCCTACGGAGTCAACCGTCCCTTGCATCCGGCGGGAGTGGCCTCGGCCGGGCATACCCACGCCTTTGACAACCTATGCGCCCCCTTTGCAGAGGGCGAAACGGCGCCCTTCGCAGCCGCCGTTCGCCAGCTGCGGGAAAGCACCGCGGTTCACGAACTGCGGGGGCTGTTCCTGTTGGGCATCCTGGCCGCGGCCGGACTGGGACTCCGCTGTTCCGGCCGCCAATCGCAGCTGGACGCCTGGCTGGAACAAACCCGCGATACGGCCGCCGGCCGGTACGATGTGGTCCTGCCCGGACCGGTGCTGGGCGGCGTCACCCTGCTATTGGTGATCGGTTTGAGCGTCTTCGGCTGCTACGTCTTCTATCCGCCCCCGGACGAAGTCTTCGAGGAATTGCGGCTGGTCAATACCGAAGTCGTGGCTGCCGCCTACACCGGCGATTGGGACGCCGCCGCGTTCTGGCTGCCGATCCAGCAGGACTGGGTGCGAAAGCTGCGAGTCGGCATGTTCCTGCGCGGGCACGAGATGTCCCGTTACCAACGCGCCAAAGCCGATGTGCTGCTGGATCATCTCGAACAACTGGAACACGACGTCGAGGTTCCTCAGACAGAAGCCACGCGGGCCCAAGCCAAGGAGCAGGCCCGCATCGTCGGTCTGGCGTACCGCCGCTTTCGCGAAGCGCACCTCGCCCTGACACGACAAGCGGAGTAGCGCCCCGTTGTTGTTCGTTCCGGGGTGAACGGAACTCCGGTTGGCCTTTGACGTGGTG
>SLEY01000203.1 GCA_007124535.1 Planctomycetaceae bacterium | reverse complement strand
TCGGAGCATTCTCGCTCCTAAGCAACTCTCTGGCTCGCTCAAGTTTTCGGGATGGGGCTCGCATGGGTTGGGCCGCAGGGTTTGTTTCAGGTTGGATACCATTGGTAAACAATGGCCCGCCTAAACGAGAAGAGACCTTCATCTGGGGGTAGCGAAGTCTACCGTTCTGGCGTGTTGGATTTGTGCCTGTCAAGGGATAAAGTGTTCGCTCGGATTTCTTGTTCTGCGTCGAGGGCAAAAAAAGCCCGCTGGACGCGATGGGTCCAGCGGGCCGCTTTCGTCAGGCCGTAGGCCTTACTGACCGAGCGTCACGTTTTGACCGTCGTCGCGGATGGCGATCCGCAGCAACACGGCGAAATCGGTGGTACCGGAAATGAACTGAACCGATCCGTCCACAAAAGCGCAGAGGATACCGCCCGGGTGGGGCGATTGCAGAGGATTGTTATGTCCCATCGTCTGATGACAACCCTCGTAGTTGGGGTCGCCCATCACCTGCTTCAGATCGGCCGGATAACGCACCGTGACCAGATTGAACAACGTGGGATCGCCTTCAGGCCACTCCTCGGCATGGGGCAAACTGCCCTCCGTCGTGATGCTGCTGGCACGAGGTACCTGAGTCACAATCCCGCTGGTCCCCGAAATCCAGCCACCGGCTTGAAGCGTACCCGATCCCAACCCCACATCGCCGTCATTCCAACCGGGATCCCCGTGGTAAGGCGTGGAAATGCTGCGGTTCTGATGACGCAACCAATCGGATTGCTCCGAAACGATCATTGTGTTTGAGGTACCATCGGTACAACCGGCCATGTTGATATGCTGGGCAGGAGGCAGCATCCCGCTGGACACCACGATCTCCCCGCGGGGGCCCCCAGCCTTGTTCTGATTGACATAGATCCGATTGGTGCTTGGTGCCCAGTTAGGCGGACCTGCCCCCTCATAATCCGGGGAGTCCGGCGAGATGTCCGTACCGCCTGCAATGCCCACATACGACGGCAGGGCAATCGGTCCCGTCTGAGTTTCCATCAACGGCAGCGGACTGGACGGGCAGCGCATCACGTCGGGAGCCAAGTTTGCCAGCGCATTGCGTGTATCCGTGTTTTGGCCCTCGGCAGTGAAGGTCATGCTCGATCCCGACGCCTGCTGGGCCTGGATCCGATCATAAATGTTCCGCTGCTCGATAAACGGCAGGATGCCGTACCACCACGACGGCCCCATCACCCACTCGTCCGAACGACGAGCCACCTGGGCCCCCATCGGGAAGACCTTGTAGGTGTCGTGATAGTTCTGCAATGCGAGCGCCAGGTTCTTCTGGTTGTTCAAGCACTGACTACGACGTGCCGCCTCGCGGGCGGCCTGAATCGCCGGCAGCAACAAAGCCACCAGGACTCCGATGATCGCAATGACCACCAGCAGTTCCACGAGCGTGAAACCGCGACCTGCACTTCTCTTACGCATCGATGGTTCCTTCGAAAAAGAGGAGGAAGAAAGAAACAAGGGCTGAAAACCGACCGTATCGAAGAAGCAAAAATTCTTATGGTGCCCCAAACGGGCCACTCATAAACGCGAATCAGAAAAGCAAACCAATTCAACCAGAACATCCGCCCGCACGGTTGTCAAGCAGTCCGCCGATTTTTTTCCGACAATTTCAGAGATTTTCTTGGTTTTCCGAGCCGTTCTTTCCGGTTCCAGGCTAAAAACCGGTAGTCTGGTCTCCGTGACGTCCCTTTCGACTCTTGGTTCGCGAAAAAAAAGCCCGCTGGACGCGATGGGTCCAGCGGGCCGCATTCGTCAGGCCGTAGACGTTACTGACCGAGCGTCACGTTCTGGCCGTCGTCGCGGATGGCGATCCGCAGCAACACGGCAAAGTCGGTGGTGCCCGAAATGAACTGAACCGATCCGTCCACAAAAGCGCAGAGGATACCACCCGGGTGGGGCGACTGCAATGGATTGTTGTGACCCATGGTCTGGGAACAACCCGGGTAGTGTGCGCCCTCGTCGCCCATCACCTGCTTCAGGTCCGCCGGATAGCGCACGGTAACGAGGTTGAACAAAGTCACCGGTTCGACCGCAGGCCACTCCGCATCGGACGGCAAACTGCCGTCAATGTTGATGCTGCTGGCACGAGGCACCTGGGTCACGATGCTGTCGGTCCCGGAGATCCAGCCACCTGCGGTACCTGTACCATCCTGGTTCCAACCGGGGTCACCGTGGTAAGGCGTCGAAATGTTGCGGTTCTGATGACGCAACCAATCGGACTGCTCCGAAACGATCATCGTGTTGGACGTCCCATCAGTGCACCCGGCCATGTTGATGTGCTGCCCCGGCGGCAGCATGCCGCTGGAAGTAATGATCGAACCACTAGGGCCGACGGCCTTATTCTGATTCACGTACACCCGATTGGTGCTCGGTGCCCAGTTATTGGGGCCTGCGCCATCATAATCCGGGGAGTCCGGCGCAATATCTGTGCCCCCCGAAATACCCACGTACGAAGGCAAGGCAATCGGTCCTGTCTGGGTTTCCATCAGCGGCAACGGGCTGGACGGGCAGCGCATCACGTCGGGCGCCAAATTGGACAGCGCGTTCTGCGTCAACGGGTTCAGCGAGTCGGCGGTGAAGATCATATCTTCTCCCGAGGCCTGCCTCGCCTGAATTCGATCATAAATGTTCCGCTGCTCGATGAACGGCAGGATGCCGTACCACCAAGACGATCCCATCACCCACTCGCCCGAACGACGAGCCACCTGGGCCCCCATCGGGAAGACCTTGTAGGTGTCGTGATAGTTCTGCAGTGCGAGCGCCAGGTTCTTCTGGTTGTTCAAGCACTGACTACGACGTGCCGCCTCGCGGGCGGCTTGAATCGCTGGCAGCAACAGGGCTACCAACACTCCGATGATGGCGATGACCACCAGCAGTTCCACCAGCGTGAAACCGCGACCTGCATTTCTCTTGCGCATCGGACCTTCCTTCGAAAAAAGGAGAAAAAAATAGAAAACAATCAGGAGCCATCGAACGTACCCGAAGAGGACATCGCGTGTCGCGTTTCCCCCCCGATTTCACGAACGACGCGCCTTTACTCCCTTATCAGAACATCTTTGTCGGGAACTGTCAAGCAACATTTGGGGACTGTCCCGCCAATTTTGCCCTCTTTTCTTGTAAACGCCGATTCCTCAGCTGTCAATTGTCCCTCGGTTCGATCACCCAAATATTTCGGTAACGTAGTGGGGCGCCGTGGTCCTGCAGATAAATCGGGCCGGGTTCGGGGCCGGGACCCAACGGCGCTGCGGTGGTGGAACGATCCCCCGGAAGTGCGACATCGTCATGAATCACCACGCCATTGTGCCGCACGGTCATCCGCGGATTGGCCGTCCGCTTGCCTTCGTCGTCATACCGGGCGGCCGTAAAGTCGATGTCGAACGTCTGCCAGGCCAGTGGCGGATAGCACATGTTGACATCGGGATCGCGGACCGAATAGATCCCCCCGCATTCGTCGTGTTTGCCTTCCAGTCCGAACGAGTCGAGAATCTGGACCTCGTACCGCCCCTGGACGTACAGCCCGCTGTTGCTGCGCCGCTGGCCCCGATCCTGCGGTTGGTAGGCGTTGCGGAATTCGAAGTGGATTTGATGGTCGCCAAAGGTGCGGCGACTGGTCGTCCCCTCCATCAGTAGCCCGTCCTCTGTGATCCGCCCATTTCGCCAGTTTTCCACACTTTCCGGAGTCCCATCGAACAAAACCACGGCATTCTCCGGCGGCTCGGCCCCTAACGTGGGGCTTTGGCGGTGGACTTTCTCCAATTTTCCCAACCGATCCCCGGCCGGATTGTAAATCGCCAAACCTTCTGGCGTCAGGATCCCGCTCGCCTCCTCGGTCTGGAATGGCACCCGGCCCTCCTGCAATTGGCCCCGCGTACGCACCGGGGGCTGACGGTCCCAGCCGTCGCCGGGCAACCCGCCCGAATACGCAACCGCCTGGAACTGCCCCCGGCCCTCCGCAATGACCTGCACGCCCCAGGGCAACCGGTCCTCTCCAAGTTGCCCGGTGTACTCGCCCTGATAAGCGAAATCCTCGTCCACATTCTCAGGATCCACATATCGTGGCGAATCGGCGCAAACGGCCGCGGGGAAAGCGAACAGCCAAACCAAAGCCAATGCGCGACGTATTCCCAAACCCATGATGTTACCTCGCATGAAAAAAAGGGGGGGTCTGTCTATTCCCATTCCGAATTGCCGTCCAGATGAAAACCGCCGCGGCGAAAAGCGTCGGCCATCGCTTTGGGCACCTCAGCTTCGGCCAGTACCAATCGTGCGCGGTTCTCCGCCACCTTGGCCCGGTTCTCCTGCTCGGTCGCGACCGCTTCAGCCCGTTGGCGCTCGGCCTCCGCACGCCGTTTCCGCATATCGGCCTGCGCCTGATCGTTCTGCAGGCGAGCCCCGATATTTTCGCCCACATCGACGTCGGCGATGTCGATCGAGACGATCTCGAAAGCCGTTTGGGAGTCTAATCCACGGGACAAAACGGCTTCGGTGATGCGGTGCGGGTTCTCCAGCACTTCTTTGTGCGTCTCGGACGAGCCGATGGAGGTGATGATTCCTTCGCCCACCCGCGCGATCACCGTCTCTTCCGTCGCCCCTCCGATGAGCTGTTCCAAGTTCGTCCGCACCGTGACCCGCGCCCGGATCCTTAATTCGACCCCATTCTTGGCAATCGCACTGAGCGTTCTCTTGCCGCTGCGTTTGGCATCGGGGCAATCGATCACCTTGGGATAGACGCTGGTCTGCACGGCATCCAACACATCGCGACCGGCCAGATCGATGGCCGCCGCCCGGTCGAAGCTCAAGTCAATATTGGCCCGGTGGGCGGCGATGATCGCTCGAATCACATTCTGCACATTCCCCCCAGCCAAATAGTGCGCCTCGACCCGCGCCGTGCTGATCCCGGTGCGACGGCTGATATCCAAACCCGCTTGGGCAGCCATGATCTTGGCCGTCAAGATCACGTTCGTGTTCACCTGCCGAAAACCCATGCCCACCAGACTGAGCATGCTGACATCGGCACGCGACATGTAGGCTTGAAACCAGAGCTTGCCATACACCGCGGCCGCGATGCCAATCGCTACCACCGCCAGCAACAGCCCCAGAATCACCGCCACCAGAACCAGCGTCCCCCACCCCATGCCGTTCGCTTCTTGCGCCAGCATCCAGGGCACTCGATCAAACAAAGGCAACATCGCGCTCAGCCTCCCGGCAAATCTGAATCGGAACGGATCGCCACCATCGGCAAAACTCCCATGATAATCAAACCGCCCGGGAATTTCCAACCGCTGCGCAAAGAATCACTCGCCACCCGCAGAATACGAAAAGGCGGACGTAGCTAGTGCCGGAAATCACAATTGATAGGCCACCAAGGCCGGAAGTTGCTTGCTGCGCCTCCCCGTAGGTTGGGCATTCCTGCCCGACGATCCCCATGGTGGATCCGCAGTGAGGGATTCGTGATCAATTGGACGTTCTTGTCGGTCATCACACGTCCGTCGGGCAGGAATGCCCCCGGCTTGCCCGGGGGATCGTTACGCTCCCAGCTAGCGAAGCGCGTGAATCCTCCCCGGGCAAGCCGGGGGCATCCAAGAGAATCGAGTGGAGCGAGCGGGGAGGTAGTGCCAATCTGCGCCCCCGTTTCGGTTCTGGAAACAAGATGACGAAGCGGGTAGAATTCAGCGAATGCTGATCCAGGAGGTGTTTGCAATGCCCACGTATGTCTACGAAGTAATCCACCCGTCGGGTGAGGCGGGTGAACGTTTCGAACTGGTTCAAAAGATGACAGACCCCCCGCTGACTGCGCATCCGGAGACGGGCGAACCGGTACGGCGGGTCTTCATGCCCACATGGATTGCGGGTCGCCTAGCCCCCATGCGGACGGATCGCAACCTGCAGGATGACCAGAAGTTGGCCCGGATGGGGTTCACGAAGTACGTGAAGTCGTCGGAGGGCCGTTACGAAAAAACGACCGGCGAGGGGCCGAATTTGCTGGGCGGCTAAAAGAGGGGGGGCTCCGTTTGGAAACCATGGAGACGAGCGGCGACGGGCTGCCTGCCCAGCCGCCGACACGCTACCGGGGGCTGCGTATCGGCGGGGTGGCCATCGAAGTGCCCATTGTCCAGGCCGCCTTGTCCGGCTACAGCGACAGTCCGATGCGGTGTTTGGCACGCCGCTTCGGGGCGGGATACACGTTGGGCGAGGTGATGTTGGATCAGTTCCTGCTCAAAGTCCGGACGCGGAAGCGAACGCGTCATTTTTTGCAGATCGCGGACGAGGAGCACCCGGTGGGGGGCCAGCTGATGGGCGCCGAACCCGCCCAGTTTGCTGCCGGCGCCCGGCGGTTGGCTGCGGCCGGCTTCGACGTGATCGACATCAATTTCGCCTGCCCGGTCAAGAAGGTTCTGGGGCGGTGCCGTGGCGGTTTTCATCTGAGCCAACCGGAAATCGCCCTGGAGATCGTTCGCCGCACACGTGACGCCTTGCCCGAGCGGATTCCGTTGACCCTCAAGTTGCGTCGCGGTATCGACGATTCGGCCGCCAGCCGCGACCG
>SLEY01000670.1 GCA_007124535.1 Planctomycetaceae bacterium | reverse complement strand
CTGCTGGACTTCTCCGCCGATGACGTCAATTCGCAGTTCCTTTTTGTCGAGTGCATTGGCGATTACCGCATCGATATGGTGGCCGGTTACCGGTACTTGCAACTGGACGAGCGTCTGCGGCTGACGGAATTGACCACGACTTCGATTGATCCGCAGCAAGGTGAGGAGGTCCGGGATCGCTTTTCCACCACAAACCATTTCCACGGGGGAGAGATCGGCTTGTTGGTCCTCTGGGAGAAGGATCGATGGCAATTGGACGGTTCGGTCCAATTGGCCATCGGCGGCAACCGGCAGAAGGTGGAAATTGACGGCAGCACCGAGACCAGTTCCGGCGGAGTCCCGGATCCGGTGGTGGACGAAGGTCTGCTGGCCCAGTCGCCCAACATCGGCATCCACCGCCGCACCCGTACCGATCTGATCCCGGAGTTCGCGGTCACCGGGGGGTACTTGCTGACGCCCCGGCTCCGTCTGCAGGCCGGATACCGCCTGCTGTTCTGGCCTCGAGTGGTACGGGTTGGGGACGCGATCGATCTGGCCCGCGACACCGGCGACACTACTCCCCCCGAATTTGTGTTCCACGACTCCAGTTTTTGGGCGCAAGGACTGAATGTGGGCCTGGACTACCGTTGGTAGTTTTCCGCAGGATCGGTCCACCCAGAACCCGCAAACGGTATCAACGCCTGGTCTGGTATCCCCTGCCGGTTTCCATCATCGTGTCTGCGGGTTAAAATACTCGCAGTTATGAAAACCTGCCCTCTCACCGTCACCCTACCTGCTTCGCTTGCCTTCCTTGGTGTCGTTCTTCTTTCGATCTGGACGACGGTCGCACCGTCGACACAGTTCGACCCGCGACTGCCGGGTCAGGATGGCACTCCGGAAGCGACTACGGAGAGCGATCGTCGCGAGCTTGTCGCGGGTGAGCCGATCGTCGGGGTCGGGGTCCCGGCGGACATCGACGGCCGCTGGCCCGCATTTCGGGGGCCCCAACGTGACGCAATTTGCTATGACGGGACGTCATTGGCCCGAGAATGGCCTGATGGAGGTCCCCCAGTGCTATGGAGAGTTGAGCTGGGCGAGGGGTACGCAGCCGCCGCGATCGACCGGGGGCGTGTGTATGTATTGGATGTCGAGGTGCCGGAACCGGACGGGCCGGGCACGGCGGACGTGCTGCGCTGTTTATCTCTGGCCGACGGCGCGGAGATTTGGCGTAACAGTTATCCGAACCCGATTACCCGTAATCACGGCATGTCGCGAACCATTCCGGCATT
This sequence comes from Planctomycetaceae bacterium, assembly GCA_007124535.1. GTDB lineage: Bacteria > Planctomycetota > Planctomycetia > Pirellulales > Pirellulaceae > SLMF01. Next base: position 19,591 of record SLEY01000670.1, on the reverse strand, counting down.
GTACGAGGACATGGTGATCACCCTCGGTCCCCGTTTGGACGTGGGCGGTTGGGATGCGGAGACGGGCGAGTCGCGGTGGCTGTTCAGCATGGTAGAACGTTATGGTTCCGAGGAGCGGCAATGGTACGCGGGGCAATGCCCGCTGGTGGATGAGGGCCGGGTGATTCTGGCCCCGGGCGCCGCGGACGCTCTGCTGGTGGCCTTGGACTACCGAACGGGTGAGGAGATTTGGCGGACGCCGAATCCTCGGGGTTGGAAGATGACCCACAGTTCGATCATGCCGATGGAGTATGCCGGTCAGGCGATGTACGTTTATTGCGGCACGGGCGGAACCGTGGGGGTGGCGGCCGAGGATGGCCGGATCCTGTGGGACGAGACCTCCTGGCGGGAGAATTTTGCGACCAGCCCCTCGCCGCTGGTTCTGCCGGGCGGCCGGATTCTATTGAGCAGCGGGTACGGAACGATCGGGGCGATGTTCCTGCAGTTGACCGAGGAAGACGGCGACTGGCAGGTCGAAACGGCGGCCAGCCTGGATCGCAGCGATTTCAATTCGGAGCAACAGACGCCCATTTTGTACGAAGGCCACATCTACGGGATTCGCAAGCACCGCGGGGGCCAGTTGGTATGCCTGGATCTTGAGGGCCGCGAGCTTTGGAACAGTGGGGCCGATCGTTTCGGGCATGGTCCCTATATGATTGCGGACGGATTGATCTTGGCCTTGGAGACGGACGGCCAGTTGGTGGCGGCGGAGGCGACCGCGGAGGGTTATCGACCGTTGTGGCGCTATACGGTGTTCCCGGATGGCCATGAGGCTTGGGGCCCGATGGCGATGGTGGGTGGTCACTTGGTGGTTCGCGACGTTCGTCAGATGGCGTGTCTGGATTTGCGCAGGAATTAACGGAGGTGAGCCGATGGCGAGGAAATCGAAGACGAGCCCGCGGGGCCAGTTGCGTCCGCCGCCGGCTGTCGGGGGGGTGCCGAAAGTGCTCGCCTTGTTGTTGGCCGTGACGGCGGTGATCGGTTTGGTGGCCGTGCTCCGGGTGGATACTTGGGGCGATCGGGGCAGTGGTTTGTCGGATCGGTTCGAATTCACTCTGGAAGAATTGGCAACGGTCGATCCGGCCCGAGTGGGGTATCAAGAAACGGATCAGGTCGCGGCGCCGTTATCTTCGGTGCGTGCGCTGGCCGCGCTGCCGGACGGTGGCTGGTTGGTCGGAGGCGAGGGGGCGATTTTGGGTTTCGACGCCGAGGGTTCTCCTTCGTTGGAAATCACGGTGACCGGCGAACCGACCGGCCTGGCGGTGGCGGGGGACGATCACCCGTATCCGGGCCGGATCTACGCCGGCATGGGGGGCCGGATCGAACGGTTCGGTCCGGGGGGCGAGGCGCTGGGAACCTGGTCCGCTGGTTTGGATGAGAACAGCGTCGTGACCTCACTGTCCGTATTCGAGGACAGTGTGCTGGCTGCGGACGCGGGGAACCGGGTGGTGGTGCACTGGGATGCGGCGGGAGAGTTGGTTTCGGTAATCGGCCGCCCGGATCCGAGCCGCAACATTCGCGGCTTTACGGTTCCCGGCGGTTTTTTCGAGGTCGAGGTGTTTGAGGATGGCGTGCTGCGGGTGACGAATCCGGGAGCCCGGCGGATCGAAGCTTACACGTTGGAAGGCGACTTCCTGGGCGAGTGGGGCGAGGCCTCCGCGCGGCTGGAGGGCTTTTTCGGCTGCTGCAATCCGAGTCATTTTGCGATGTTGGCCGATGGCCGATTCGTGACGGCGGAGAAGGGGATCCCCCGGGTGAAGATCTATAGCGATCAGGGGGACTTGGAGACGGTGGTGGCCACTCCGGAGCAGCTATCGCCCCGTCTGCTGACCAGCCGGGCGTTTCGCGAGGACCAGACCACGATCGTGCAGGGGGTCGCCGTCGATGCCGCCGGCCGCGTGCTGGTGCTGGACGCCAGCCAGCGAAGCGTACGGGTTTTTGAACCTGGAGGAGTTTCGAGCGATGAGTCGTGACCGAGCGGTGGGGCGAGAGGCGGGTTTGAACCGGGGGGCGCCTGCCGCGAAATCCGCGGCGCCACCGGCCTCGCGGCGGGAATGGTTTCGCACCGCGGCGCGCGGCACGCTGCTGGCACTGTTGGCTGCGCTTTCCGGCCGGCTGCTGGGGCGAAGCAACGCGTGCACTCGCCGAATTCCGTGTCAGACGTGTGGTTTGCTGGCCGAGTGCGAGTTGCCGCAGGCGCGGCCGGCCCAGCATGAGCAGATGGGGAGGATGTGATGCCGGACACAGCTCAAACCGATCGGCGGGGGTTTCTTACCGACGCTTTACGGACCACCGGTGGTTTCGCTCTGGTCGGAGCCGGCGGGTTCCTGGCCGGCCGCCGCGGCCGGACGGAATTAAAGGTCTGGCAACTGGACCCGGACAAGTGCACGGCCTGCGGCAATTGCGCAACCTACTGCGTGCTGGATGTGTCGGCGGTCAAATGCGTGAACTTCTTTGACATGTGCGGCTTCTGCGATATCTGCACCGGCTATTTCGAAACGAATTACTGGTCGTTGGACACCGCGGCGGAGAACCAGTTGTGCCCGACCGGGGCGGTGATCCGCCGTTTTGTCGAAGAGCAGTCGGGACAGCGGTTTTACGAGTACACGATCGACGGCCCTTTGTGCATCGGCTGTGGCAAATGCGTCAAGGGCTGTGCCCTGATGAACGGTTCGATGTACTTGCAGGTCGAGCATGATCGCTGTTTGGACTGTAACGAATGTGCGATCGCCACGGCGTGTCCGGCGGAAGCGTTTTACCGGATCCCGGCCGAGCAGGTGGAGATCCTCAAGCAGTCGACGATTGGGATCCTCGAGCGGCGGGGCCGCCACCGGGTGCGCACGGCGGGCGACGATCCGCAGTTGCGGAGCGAAGGCCTCTCGCTGTTGGCGCGGGCGGCTGCCCAGCGGCAGTGGCGGGCCTGGCAGGAGGAGTGGGACGCTCGTCAGCAGGGGGAGGAGGAGCCCAGTGGCAGCTAGCGAGGTGTTTGCCAACCCGCGTTCGGCCGCACGCGCTTCGCGTTTCCTCCCGGCCGGGGCGGCGTTCGTTACGGCGCTGGCGGCGCTGCCGGCCCGCGCGAGTGACATCATCCCGGTCCCGGATTTTACGGACTATCGCGTGCCGATCTCCGTGCCCCCGGCAGTCGCCAATCCGGCATGGGAGTGGTTGTCGGTGCTGCTGTTGGTACTGGCCCTGGGATTGGCCTCGTACCTGGCCCTGGTCCGCCGTTCGCGTCGCGGGCTGTACGGTCTGACCATCGCTTCCCTGTTGTGGTTCGGTTTCTTTCGCGAAGGCTGTGTCTGCCCGATCGGGGCGATCCAGAACGTGGCCTTGGCTGGGGGCGATCCGAGCTATGCCCTGCCCCTTTCGGTGCTGTTGTTCTTTCTGCTGCCCGTGGTGTTCACCCTGTTCTTCGGCCGGACCTTTTGTGCTGCGGTCTGCCCGCTGGGAGCGATCCAGGAAGTGGTGGCGGTGCGGCCGGTCCAGGTGCCGCGGTGGTTGGACCACGGTCTGGGCCTGGTCCCCTTCTTCTACCTGGGCGTGGCCGTGTTGTATGCCGCCAGCGCCACGGGATTTGTCGTCTGCCGGTACGATCCGTTCGTGGCGATGTTCCGTTTGAGCGGGAATCTGAACATGCTGGTTTTCGGAGCTGCGGTTCTTCTGATCGGCGTGTTCGTGGGCCGCCCCTATTGCCGGTACCTGTGCCCGTTGGGAGCGGTGCTGGCGGTCTGTTCGCGGACGGCCAAGTGGCATGTGCGGATCGCTCCGACGCGTTGCACCCAGTGCCGGTTATGTGAATCCAGTTGCCCGTACGGCGCGATCGAATTTCCGACGCGGCCGCTGCCCCGCCAATTGCGGTCGGCGGCTCGGACCCGGCTGGCCACGGCCATTGGTCTGGCGCCCCTGCTGGTCCTGTCCGGCAGCCTGGTGGGCGGAATGCTGGCCCTGCCCCTGGCCCGGCTGCATCCGGAAGACCGGCTGGCGGAGCGCGTGCTGTTGGAAGACCAGGGTCAGGTCGAGGGGACCACGGATGCCAGTGAAGCGTTTCGCGGGGTGGGCCACCCGATCGAGCAATTGGTCGGCGATGTGCTGGCAAGGCGGGCCGGCTTCCGCACCGGCGGCCGCTGGCTGGGCGCTTGGGCCGGCCTGGTGGTCGGGGGCAAGCTGATCTTCTTGGCCATTCGGGGCAAGCGGGAGGACTATCTACCGGATCGCGGCCGGTGTGTGTCCTGCGGCCGTTGCTACAAGTACTGTCCCGAGGACCAGGTGGTGCTGGGAGACCTGCGAGCGCAGGCGGAATACGAGGCAGCGGAACCAGCGGAGGTGGCTTCCCAGTGATGACACGGCACGAGCATTACGTATTGGCTTGGCGCATGGCGGCGGTCAGCGGGGCCTTGTCCGCGGCGATCGTGCTGCTGCTGTTGGTGGATTTCGCGTCCCGGGCTTCGTGGGATCCCTTGAATTCTCCGGACTTTGTGGCATTGAGGATGCGGTTGCTGGAAGATCCGCAGGACGATGCGGCGCGGGAGGAGTTACGTGCCTTGGACCGGGAGATGCGGGAAGCCTATTTCGACCGCCGCCGCTTTACGGCTTGGGGCGGCTGGCTGCTGCTGGGCACGGCCGGTCTTTGCCTGTTTTTTGCCAAGCGTGCGGCCACACTTTGCCGGCCGTTGCCGGACCCGCAGGAGGTGGACGAGGAGGACCAGGAGGATCCGGACCTGCGCGAGTTGCGGGCCGCGACCTGGTGCGTCGCGGCCGTCGGCGGATCGGCGGTCTTGCTGGCGCTGGTCCTGGCGGTCGGGTTCCGCACGGTCTTGCCAACCGATCTCCGCGAGTGGGCGGAAGTGGAACTGGCGGAACCTGCGGCGCCGGACGAGCCGCCGCGGCCGGCCGAACCGGAGCCGGAGCCGGGCCTGGTCATCGCGTCGCCGGACGAACTGCCGGACTTGCCGGCCGGGTATCCCGATCGGGACGAAGTCCAGCGCTACTGGCCTCGCTTTCGCGGGCCGGGCGGACGGGGCTGGAGTGCCTGGTCGAATCTGCCCGACACCTGGGATGGCGAAACGGGGGAAGGGATTTTGTGGAAGACCCCTATCCCCCGACCCGGAAACAGCTCGCCGATCGTCTGGGGCGACCGCCTGTTCGTCACGGGCGGCGACGAGGAAGCCCGCGAGGTCTATTGTCTGGATGCGAACACCGGCGAATTGTTGTGGCAGCGGGCGGTCGTGACTCCCGAGGGCATCGACGGCGAGGCGCCGGAGGTGATGGCGGCGACCGGCTTGGCCGCGCCGACGGCGGTCACCGATGGCCGCCGGGTCTATGCCATGTTCGCCACCGGCGATCTGGCCGCCTTCGACTTCGACGGCCACCTCCGCTGGCAACGGAGTTGGGGGGTCCCCGACAACGCTTACGGCCACGCCGCTTCGCTGGAAATGTATCGCGACCGGCTGCTGATCCAGTACGATCAGGGCACCCGGAACGACGAACTCTCCCGAGTGATCGCTTTGGAGGCGGAGACCGGCCGCACGGTCTGGCAGCAGGTTCGCGAAGTGCCCAACAGCTGGTCCTCGCCGATCGTGATCCATGGGGATCCGGGACCGCAGCTGATCACCACGGCCGCGCCTTGGGTGATCGCTTACGCGCCGGAGGACGGCCGGGAGATCTGGCGGGTGGATTATCTGTTCGGCGACGTCGGCCCGTCGCCCACGTATGCGGAGGGGGTCGTTTATGTGGCCAACGAATTCCCCGGCGCGGCTGCGATCCGGGCGGACGGCAGCGGCGATGTGACCGACACGCATCTGTTGTGGGAAGCCGATCTGGGCGTGCCGGACACCAGCAGTCCCCTGGCGACGGACGAGTTGGTGTTCCTGGCGGCCACGTACGGGATCCTGACCTGCTACGATGCCCGGGAGGGCGGTGAGCCTTTGTGGGAATTGGAATTCGATTCCAATCTGATCTCTTCGCCCTCCCTGGTCGGGGACGTAATCTATTTGTTTGGCGAGGAAGGCGATCTCTGGATCATCGAACCGGAGCGGGAGGAGGGGCGGATCGTCGCCCAGAATTCGCTGGGCGAACGCTGCGTCACCAGCCCCGCCTTCCAAGACGGGCGGATGTACATCCGCGGCGAAACGCACGTGTTCTGTATCGGAAACCCCTGACCCCCGGCGAACTCCATGTCCACGACCGAGATTGAACTGAGCTTTGTCGAGGAAGCCGTCCGGCAGGTAGGCCGCGGTCCCGAATCCTTGATCCCGCTGCTGCAGAAGCTGCAGGAGCATTATCATTACCTGCCGCCCGCGGCGTTGCAGCGGCTGTGTCAACTGACCGACATCTCGCCGGCTTCGATCCAGGGGGTTTCCACGTTCTACAGCCAGTTCCGCCACAAGCCGGCGGGTCGGCATTCGGTCTGTGTCTGCGTGGGGACGGCCTGCCATGTCAAGGGCGCTCCGATGGTGATGGACGCCCTGCACAGCGAATTGAATCTGGAAGACGGCGAAGATACCGACGCCGAGGGCCGCTTCACGTTGGAACCCGTCGCCTGCCTGGGCTGTTGCACCCTGGCGCCCGTCGTGCAGGTGGACGAGACGACCTACGCGCACATTTCGCCCAAGACGGTCCGGGGCATGCTCCGCGATTTCCTCAGCCAGAACGGGCAAGCCCGTCCGGCGGCAGCCCCGTCGGGGAGCGGGCTCCCGCCGCAAGGCGAAATCCGCATCGGTCTGGACTCCTGCTGCGTCGCCCAGGGCACGCGCAAAGTCCATGACGCGGTGGCCCGGGCTTTGGCGGAGAGCGGGGCCCCGGCCGAAATCAAACACGTGGGCTGCGTCGCCATGTGTTATCAGACGCCCATGGTGGAAATCGTCCCCCTGGAAGGCCCGGCCGGGTTGTACGTCCAGGTCCAGCCCGATGACGCTTTGTCCCTGGTGCTGAAACACTTCCGCCCCCCGACCTTGCTGCGGCGGCTGAAATACGCCACCCAAAGCTGGTTGGATCGGCTGCTGATGGACCAGGACGAACCGCCGGCACTCCGCCGGGCGATCGATCCTCGCGACAACCGGATCTGCGAGTTCATGGGGCCGCAGAAACATATCGCGCTCGAAGCCTGCGGACAGATCAATCCCACGGATTTGGACGAGTACCAGCGGCATGGCGGCTTGGAAGGCTTGAGGGCTGCCCTGCAGATGACTCTCGAGGAGATTGTGGCCCAGGTCCAGCAGAGCGGTTTGCGGGGGCGTGGCGGAGCCGGCTTCCCCACCGGCATCAAATGGCAGCGAGTCCTGGAAACCGAGGCGGACGAGAAGTTCATCATCTGCAATGCGGACGAGGGTGATCCGGGCGCGTTCATGGACCGCATGCTGCTGGAGTCCTTTCCTTACCGGGTGCTGGAGGGCATGATCATCGCCGCGCGGGCCATCGGGGCCCACCAGGGCTACCTGTACATCCGCGCGGAGTATCCCGTGGCGGTAAAGCGGATCCGCCAAGCGCTGGAGGCCTGCCGGGAACAGGGCCTGCTGGGACCCCGGGTGCTGGGCAGCGACTATTCTCTGGATCTGCACATCATGGAAGGCGCCGGGGCCTTTGTCTGCGGCGAGGAAACCGCCCTGCTGGCCTCGATGCACGGCCGCCGCGGGATGCCGAACCTGCGGCCACCCTACCCCTCCGAACGCGGACTGCGGGGCCAGCCGACGTTGATCAATAACGTGGAAACCTACGCCATGGCGCCCTGGATCTTCCGGTACGGGGCCGCCGCTTTCACCGAACTGGGAACCCCCGGCAGCCGCGGCACCAAAGTCTTCTCGCTGGCCGGCAAAGTCGTTCGCGGCGGACTGATCGAAGTGCCCATGGGAATCACCTTGCGCCAAGTTGTCGATGAGGTCGGCGGTGGCGTCGCCCCCGGCCGGTCGCTGAAAGCCGTCCAGGTGGGCGGCCCCTCCGGCGGCTGCGTGCCCGCCAGGTTGGCCGATACCCCGATCGACTACGAAGCCCTGGCCCAGGTCGGCGCGATCATGGGCAGCGGCGGCCTGGTCGTCCTGGATGACACCGACTGTATGATCGATATCGCCCGCTACTTCCTCCGCTTCACCCAGGACCAATCCTGCGGCAAATGCACGTTCTGCCGCATCGGAACCCGCCGGATCCTGGAAATTCTGGACCGCTTGTGCGAAGGCCGGGGCCGGTCCGGCGATCTGGATCGGCTGGAACAACTGTCCCAAGACGTTTGTGCCGGCAGCCTCTGCGGGCTGGGAGCCACCGCGCCCATCCCGGTCCTGTCCACCCTGCGCTACTTCCGCGACGAATACGAAGCGCATTTGCAAGGCCGCTGTCCCGCGGGACGCTGCCAGGCCCTGGTCGCCTACAAGATCAACGACCGCTGCAACGGCTGCACGCTGTGCGCCCAGCAGTGCCCGGTGGACGCCATTCCCCGCACCCCCTACCGCCGGCATACCATCGATCTGGACAAATGCACGCGCTGCGACGGATGCCGCCAGATCTGCCCGGAATCGGCAGTTTACGTGGAGTAGACCATGCCCAAGCTCTGGATCGACGATCGCCCGGTCGAAGTGCCCGAAGGCGCGACCCTGCTGGACGCCGCCCGCAAATTGGGCCTGGATGTTCCGACCCTCTGCTATCTGGAAGGATGTCACGCCTCGACCTCCTGCCAGGTCTGCATCGTGAAACTGGTCGACTTGAACCGCTACGTGCCGTCCTGCGGGATGCCGGCCGGCGAGGGATTGCGGGTGGAAAGCGAGACGCCGGAGGTCCATCATTTGCGGCGGACCGCTTTGGAGTTGCTGTTAAGCGACCATGTGGGCGATTGTTTGGCTCCCTGCTACTTTGCCTGCCCCGCTCACATGGATGTGCCCCGGATGCTGCGCGAGATCGGCGATCAGGATCTGCAGGCCGCAATGGCAACGATCAAACAGGACATCGCCCTGCCCGCCGTGCTGGGGCGCGTGTGCCCGAAGCCGTGTGAAAAAAGCTGCCGCCGCAAGACGGCCGACGGGCCGGTGGAAGTCTGCGAACTGAAACGCTATGTGGCCGATCGCGATCTGGCCAGCGGGGACCCCTACGTCCCGGTCTGCCTCCCGGAGACCGGCCATCGGGTGGCCGTCGTCGGGTCCGGCCCCACCGGCCTGGCCGCCGCCTTCCATCTGCGGCAGAACGGGCATGCCGTGGCCGTGTTCGAGTCCCGAGCCCGATTGGGCGGCCGCTTGCGATACGAGTTCCCGGACCAACTGCCCGAGGACATTTTGGAAGCGGAGATCGCCGCCGTGCTGGGCGCCGGCATCGACGTCCACCTGGAAAGTCCGCTGGGCGACGCGCTGTCGCTGGACGAACTCCGCAACCGCTACGACGCCGTCCTGCTGGCCGTGGGGGTGGCGGCCCAGCAGGACGCGGCCCGTTGGGGGCTGAAGACCGCCCGCCGCGGGATCGCGACGGACGCCGGCACGTTTCAAACGGCCCAGTCCGGCGTGTTCGCCGCCGGCAACGCCGTACGCGGCAAAGCGATGGTGGTCCGCAGCGTCGCCGACGGCAAAGAAGCCGCGGCGGCCATCCACAGCTTCCTGCGGAGCGAACCGATCGTGCCGGTCACGCGACCGTTCTCCTCGCGGATCGGCAAGGTTGGCCCCGACGAGATGCCGGAATTCCTGGCCCTGGCCGATTCCGCTCCCCCTCGGGTCCAGCCGCCGGATGCCAGCGATCCGCTTCATCTGCCCATCGTTTCGCAACAAGCCGATCGCTGCCTGGGTTGCGGCTGCGTGGCCCACGGCAACTGCCGATTGGAACGCTATGCGATCCAGTACGGGGCCCAGCCCCAACGCTTTGAAGACGGCCGCCGAGCCTTTGTCCAAGTCAACCGTGAGGGGTCCGTGATCTACGAACCGGGCAAGTGCATCAATTGCGAACTGTGCATCCAGATCGCCGAGCGGGCCCAGGATGCCTTGGGATTGAGCTTTGTCGGCCGCGGGTTCGACGTGCGGATCGGGGTGCCCTTCCACGGCACCTTCGAAGAAGCCCTCGGCTCCGTCGCCGCCCAGTGCATCGCCGCCTGCCCCACCGGCGCCTTATTCCACTCGCCCCTGCACCAGCGAAAGCGCGCCCCAACGGACACCCCCTAACGCTGCCTCGCTTCGCTCGGCCGCAACCCGAGCGCGGTCCTTGCCGAAGCTCCGCCGCGCGGTGGTGCGAGCGAACCGGGTAGCATCAAGGGAGTCCAGCCGCGCCCGCTCAAAGCCCGTGTAGCCCGTGGTGCCCTGATTCCGGATTTTCCGGGTAGGGAAGCTCTATCCCGCTGGAGACGTGCGTCTTCCGAGGCATGGCAGGAGGTAATGCACGAGGTGGGAAGCAGGAGGGCTTGGCCGTAGCGATCCGCCAGGACCCCGGGAGGTTCAGGGAGTTCCCTTTGTGCTTGTCAAGACCAAAGGGTCTGACCCCATTTTTGTGCGGCATCTCCCGCTCACGATCCACGATTGCGATCGGTCGGAGCGTTTTCAGAGCCAGGAATCCTCGTGCATTTTTCGGCGGAGGGCTTGGAGACCGCGTTTGAGCAGGCCGGCGGCAGCGAGGACGGAACAATCCAGTTCGTCGGCTATCTCCTGGACTGGCCGGCTTTCCAGGTGCCGCATCCGGATTGCGTCCCGCCATTCGGGCTTCAGCTCTTGCAAGAGGCGGGCCAGACGGCGCGCATTCTCGCCGCCGATCAGCCGCTGACTGGGCGTCGTCTGCTCGGCTACCGGTTCGTACCAGCAGAAGGAAGGGGAGCCTTGCGAATGGAAAAGAGGCTGTTCCTGGCGCGCATCCCTCCTTTGGGCGAAAAGCTTCCGCAAGGCATCTTTCAGATTGTTCTCGTGCATCCGCCTCAGCCACGCGGCAAACTCCGCTTCCGAAGTCCCGGCAAATTGAGGGAATGCGATCGTTGCATCTCCCAGAGTCTGCTGGACCACATCTTCCGGATCGCACTTGGCCCGCCACGGAGGACCAATCTCCGACTCGGCCATAATCAGCAAAAAGGGCCGATAGTAGTCAAGCAACGCACCCAATCGCTGTCCATCGTGTTTGGCTTGCTCAATCAGCAACTCCCCGTCGATTCGATCGGTATCCACGTGTCTCGTCGCGTCGGTCATAGGAATCCCCCGGGGCACGAGCGTCCCGTTCGAGTGGGTAGATACATGGCTGCACAATGGTGGAACCAGCCAACTCGCCGCAATGCTGCTTTCAAGAGCCTAGCTGCTACGGACACCGTTTGTCAAATTGTGAAACGCGGCCGTGTCAGTCTGCTCGGTGAAATTTCGAAGAATCTGCGCCCGGATCTCTTGCGCACTGCGCCCTGGGTCTTAGACAGGAAAGAGCCACACGAACTCACACGACATGAGGGCCCATCCGATGGACGCCAATCGAAACCGTTTGCCTCAGAAGCGAAACAAAGGCGGCAGCAAGCAATTCGGCCGGCGGCGCCTGGCCATGGAGACGCTGGAAACGCGGCGGCTGCTCGCATTTGATCCGACGGGCTTTGAGCAGGAGGTCTTGGAGCACACCAATCGGATGCGCATGTACCCCTCAGAGGAACTGGGGGTATGGTTCGACAATCATCCGCAACCCTTGGTTGCTACCGACCCGGACGTGCAGGCGTCGATCGATTTCTTCCACGTGGATGGGACGGTTCTGGAGTCGCAGTGGTCTCATCTTCGCCCGGCGGCGCCGCTGGCGTGGGATCCGAGTTTGCTGAACGCAGCCCGGGCCCATTCCGAGGCGATGATCGCAGCCGATCGGCAGGCCCATCACTTGCCCGGCGAGGCTTCGCTTGGTGAGCGGGTTTCCCAGAGCGGCTATGGTCCGTATCAGGCGCTGGCCGAGAATTTATTTGCCTTTGCGCTCTCTCCCGAGCACGCCCATGCGGCGTTCGCCATCGACTGGGGCCGGTCGGAGACGGGCATTCAAGACGGGCACGGACACCGGAACAACCTGATGAATTCTGAGTTTACGGAAGTCGGCATGGGGATTCTCGAACAGGACGCAGCGCAGGCCGAGGTGGGCCCGTTGGTCGTCACGCAGAACTTCGGGCGGCCCCTGTCCACGACGCCGTGGCTGATGGGAGTGGTGTACGAAGATTCCAACGAGAACGGCCGTTACGACGCGGGCGAGGGCCTGGCAGGGGTCCCCGTTCACGTCCAGGCCGCGGACGGTGCATTCTATACTGCGGAGACCATGTCCGCCGGCGGCTACCAGTTGAACGTGCCTCCGGGAACGTATCAGGTCAGCATCGATCTACCCGGATCGCACGAATCGATGATGGTGGACCAGGTTGTCGTGGCCGCGAACAACGTAAAGGTCGACTTCCTGGTCGAGTCCGTTCACGGGGAACCGGGCGATCCTCGGTCACCTTGGCAGAACCCTGAAGACCCCTGCGACGTGGACGGTGACGGTGTCATCACACCGAAAGATGCGCTGCTGATCATCAATCTGCTGAACGAACGGGGGGTTCATCGGCTGACAGGCACACCCTCCCCGGGGGAGTGGTGGGATGTCAACGGTGACGGTCTCGTGACAGCACAGGACGTGTTGATCGTGGTCAATCGCCTGAATGCCGGGTGGCCCGGATCGGAAGGGCCGATTTCGGTGAGTGCTCCGCGAGGTGGGGATAGGGCTCCGCAGGGGGAGATCGACTGGGGCGACACGGATTTCGGCCTCGACCATTTCGATGGTTGGCGCGCATTCCCTGCTGTTTGCGGCGTCCGGGCCCCTGTTCTTTCCAATGTTTCGTCAGAAGGCGACCCTTACGGCCCCGCGTTGACGGAACTGTTGGGGTGGGAGATGGAAGAAGATTCTCTGTTCGATCCGCTTTTTGACGAAGCGATCGACCTCCTGGCGGGAGCGGGTTCGGAGGGGGGACGCAATCGATAAAACGGCCCCATTTCCGACCGTGATTTCCTCGCCGGAGCTGCTATGCGGAGGGGGCGAGTGGCGTGTTACCCGCCCTCCGCCGCCGGCTCTTCGCCCAATAGCTGGGCCACTTCGCGTTTCAGTCGCTGGACGTCGTGATTTCCGGGCAAGGTTTCCGCTTGCCAGGCGGCGGCGCGGCGGTAGGCGTCGCGGGCACCCGACGAGTCGCCCGTATTCCAGCGAACGATGGCCAGGAAGAACCAATCGCGCCCGTCGTCGTCGCGACGCAGCCGCATCGCCCGCTGCAACGCCTCGGCCGCTTGCGGCCAACGTTCGCTACGGCTGAGCGCCGCGCCGTGGCAGGTCCAGTAGGTGGGATTCTCGGGGGCATCGGCGGTCAACCGCTCAGCCAGGATGACGGCTCGCTCGGCATCGCGGAGTTCTTCGGCGGGACTGTTCGCCAGGAACCAGGCGAGCGCGTACCGAAGTTCGGCCGCCGCGTCCGGGCTGGCTGCCAGTTCGATTCGGAGTTGTTTCGCCGCCTTCCACTGCTGCAAAGCTTCTTCCGCCTTTCCTTGCTCCTCCAGCAGGTTTCCGAAATAGTGGTGGACGAAGGCCAGTCGGTGCCGCGTCAGTGGCAGCGACTCGGAAGTGGAAGCGAGGATTTCCAGCAGGTTTTCGATGGCCGTTTGGAATTCCTGTTCGGCCTGCGGCAATTCGCCCAACGCGTGCAGCGTTTGGGCCAAATGGCTGCGGCAGACAGCTGCCGACTGGCGTATCTGCAGCACCGGTTCGGCGCCGCTTGCCTTCGCGGCCGCCAAGAGACGTTCATAACGTTCCCGTGCTTCGCTCAGGTTACGCTTCGATTCCTCGGCTTGGCCGCGGTCGCGCTGGATCGCGCCCTTCAAAACGCGGCTGTACGCCCATCGCGCGATCAGAAACTCCGACTGGGGGTTGGTTTCCAGGAGGGTCCGCAAGGAGTTCCCTGCGGCCGCCAACTCCTGTTCGGCCAGCGTCACTTGGCCCATTCGGCGATGGAGGGCGGCCAGATCGAGCTGGGTCAGTGCCCGATTCGCCACAAAGGCGGTAACTCCCGGTAGGACCTCGGCAAGCCGCTGGTAGTCGTCCATGGCGCGGCGGCAAGCATCGGCTTCCTCGCTCCAACGTCCGAGATGACGCAAATGCCGCGCCAACTCGATCTGAGTTGCTGCCCGTGTTTCCAGATACTGCGGTCTGCCGGGGTCGTGTTCCACCAGGCGTCCTGCATCGTCAACCGCCTCGCGGAGCGTTTGCAATCCCGACGTGAATTGGCCGCGTTCGGTCAGGACACGGCCTAACAGGGTCTTGCAGACGGCCGCGGTTACAAGCGGGCCGGTTGCGTCGGGGTCTTGGTTCACCAGTTGGGTGGCGATGTCGATCGCCCGCCGCAGGTCCTGCTCCGCAGCGTCCAGGCGGGTCAATCCGGCCAGCAATTCCCCGCGGTTCAGCAGCGCGGTGGCCAGCGACCCGCGAGCGCGGGCATCCGAGGGAACTCGTGCCAACAACCGTTTCAGCTGCTGGATTGCGGCATCGTACTTCCGGCGAGCCGTCCGGTGGTCGTGTGTTTCCGCGGCGACGAGCCCCAGATTGGTTTGGCAATCGGCCAAGTCGATTTCGCATTCCGGGTCTTCCGGCCGGCGCCGGACAGCCTCGGCAAATATCTGTTCAGCCGTCTCGTAGGCCTCCTGGGCCCCCGGCGGGTCTTCCAGGGTCCGACGCAGGTGTCCCAGCCGCACGTAGGTGCGGCCTCGTTCCAATTCCAGATCGTGATCGTCGCTGTGCATGCGAACAAAACTCTCGTAGTCGGCCGCCGCCTGCTCCAGCAACCGCAGGCGGGTCTTTTGCAGGTCCGGATAGTAGCCAAGTTCGTGGCCGGCGCCGGTCATCCAGCGATCGACCGACTCCCGGGCCTGGCGGAACCGCGTCACGGCTTCGGACCTGCTCTCGACAGCAGCCTGGCGGGCAGCTTTCTCGTTCCGCCAAGCCCGGGCGACCACCAGCATGGCTGCCGACGAGATCAAGGCGACCGACAGCAGGATCGCCGCTGCCGCTTGGACCCCCGTGCGGTGCCGCCGCATCCAGCGGGCCAGCCGCTCGCCACGCGTTTCGGTATAAGCGGAAACCGGTTCGTCGGCGATCCAGCGTTCGAGATCCTGGATCAAATCGGTTGCGGTCGGATAGCGGTCGGCGGGGGACCGAGCCATCGCTTTCAGACAGATCGCTTCCAGGGCGGCCGGAACCGCAGAACAGACCTCTCGCGGCCGCCGGAATTCGCTGCGTTTGACCTTGGCCAGGATCTCCGGGACCGTCCTGCCCTCAAAAGCGGCTTTCCCCGTCAGCAAATAGTACAGCGTCGCGCCCAGTCCGTACACGTCGCTAGCCGGCCCCACTTCATCGGGATCGCCTGCCGCTTGTTCGGGGCTCATAAAGGCGGGGGTGCCGAGCGTGCTACCCCGCACCGTTGCGGTGCTGCCGCTGCCGCTGCGCGGGCGAAGTGTCTGTTCCACCGGGTCCCGGCACGCATCGGTCCGCCCAATCACCTTGGCCAGCCCCCAGTCGACCAAGAGCGTCTCGCCGAATTTGCCCAACATGACGTTGTCCGGCTTCAAGTCCCGGTGGATCACGCCTCGGCTGTGAGCGTACTGGACCGCATGGCAGACGTCGATGAATCGGCGCATCAATTGGTGCAACTCGACAATGGGCAGCATGGGCGTTGGCGATTGCGAAAACCGCTGATGAAACGTGCGGGCTGCGCTGCGAAGCGTTGTGCCATAGATCAGCCGCATCGCATAATACGGTCTGCCGTCGCAATGATTTCCCAGGCTATAGACCGGCACGATTCCCGGATGCTCCAAGCCGCCCGTGATCTCCGCCTCCGAAACAAACCGCTGCCGGCAGGTCGCGTCGTCCGCATATTTCGGCTTGATCTCTTTGATAACCACCTTCCGGCCCAACTCGCCGTCCTCAGCCACCAGAACGCGCCCCAGCCCGCCCTGAGCCAGAAACGTCAGAATCCGGAACCGGTTTCCCGCGGTACCGGGCAACTCGATCGCCGAAGGCTGGCCCCCATGGGGCCCCCGCCCTGTGGACGGTGGCAACGCCGCCAACGTCGAATCATACCCGTGGTCAGGCTGGCCAGCAGGCGTCGGTGGCGGCCCGGGATCCTCAAGCGGTCGCAACGCATCCTCGTCATCGAAATACCGACGAAGACTCTCAGCAAATTCAGGATACCGGGCGAGCCAGGCGTTGCGGTCCGGCGCCTCTCCCCGATCCACCTGCTGCAAGTACTCGGCCAAAATGGCGTCAAATTGCTCTTCGCGCGACGGGCCGCGTTCCTTGTCCCATGACATGATTCAGAATTCCTTCGTGTGTTTTGATTCGTTCCCCCGAGTCCCGCGTCCCTTCCACTTTCATTCGTGAAAATCCGTCGGATCCCTTTCGGTTGATTTCAATGGTTTCATGGGACGCGAAGCGTCCGTTCTTGCGTTCCCACGCAGAAGCGTGGGAACGATGGCATGGGAACGATGGCAACGCAGAAGCGTGGGAGCGATGGCGAACCCCGCCACGTTGCGAAAATAGCTAAATGGCATGTATTGATTTTCCCCATTGGAGTCCATTTTATCGCTTCCTGTAAACTGCAGCCTCTTCAGTTCGATGCGGCTACAACAGTTTTACACCACCAGCTCGATTGGTTAAACTATCCCGTAAGTTAATGTGGTTCTGCTACTTTCTAGGTAGACGACTCCTGACAAGCGGGTGCCAAGATGAACTTATCCGGAGAATCCTGGAAGCGTATCGGTCCTCGTACGAAAAAGAAGCTCCTCCGGCGTGGCGGTGGACCGCGGGAACGGCGCCCGGGGTTCGAGCGTCTGGAGCCGCGTTGGATGCTGGACGGACTGGGCCCGTCGACGTACGACCTGGTATCGGCGGCGTGGTTTTCCGGGGGGCGAGGCGACGGGGGAGCAGCCGAGGACCTGGGGACCGTCTCGGCGGCGGATCGCGTTGCAAGCCCGGATTGGAACAAGGGGGAGATCCCCGGGCGGTGGTTGGTGCGTTTGACCCCCGAGGCGACTGCGGCGGCCGGGACGGTGGAGGGGGTCGAGCGATTTCTGGACAACTTGACCGTGGATTTTCGCGTCCTACGCGGCTTGGGGCTGCCGGGCCAGGTGCTGGCCGCAACGGACTCGCCTCCGGTGGAAGTCCGGGCCGTGTTGGCGGCCAACCCCTACGTGGCCCATTTCGGTCCGGATTCGATCATCGTCGGGCAGGACACGCCCCCGCCGGCGAACCCGGACGATCCGCAGTTCTCCGAGATGATCAATTTGCGGAATGTGGGTCAGACGGGCGGGGGCGTCGGCGCCGACGTCGATGCGCCGGGCGCCTGGGCGATCAGCACCGGCAGTTCGGATGTGGTTGTCGGCGTCATCGACTCGGGCGTCGATGTGACGCACCCCGACCTGTATCAGAACATTTGGATCAATCAAAGTGAGATCCCGCCTGAGCTGCGCGCCGAATTGGTGGACGTGGACCAGGACGGGCGGATCACATTTTACGATTTGAATCATCCGGCCAACGCGCGTTGGGTGACCGACGCCAACGGCAACGGCTACATCGACGCCCAGGACCTCTTGGCCGATTCCCGCTGGGCCAACGGAGAGGACACGGCCGGCAATGGGTTCGTCGACGATCTGTTCGGTTGGAATTTTCGCCGGGGACGGGACGAGTCGATGATGCGGAACGATCCGCGAGACCCACTCGGCCACGGCACGCACGTGGCGGGGACCATTGCGGCCGTCGGCGACAATGGTCTGGGCGTTGCCGGCATCAATTGGCGCTCGTCGCTGATGGTCCTGCGGTTTTTGGACGAGGCGAATTACGGCGAGACATCGCAGGCGATCGAGGCGGTCAATTATGCGACCATGATGCGCAGCGACTACGGCGTCAACGTCCGCGTGTTGAACAACAGTTGGGGGCAGACCGGGGGTTACGATTCCAATTTACAGGCTGCGATTGCCGCGGCGGGCGAGGCGGGGATCCTGTTCGTGGCCGCCGCCGGCAATGGCAATGTGCTGGGACTGGGCATGGACAACGACCACGTGCCCCACTATCCGGCCGGTTACGCTCTGGACAACGTGCTCGCGGTGGCGGCCACCGATGCCCACGACCAATTGGCCAGTTTCAGCAACTACGGGGCCCGGTCCGTCCATTTGGCCGCCCCGGGCGTCGGTGTGTGGAGCACGGTGCCCGGCGGCGGGTACTCGCAATTGAGCGGCACGAGCATGGCGGCGCCGCACGTGTCGGGTGCGGCCGCCTTGGCCGTGGCGCTGGTCCCAGATGCCATGCTGACCGAAGTCCGCGACGCGATCCTGAACGGCGTCGACCAACCGACCGGCGTCGGCGGCGAACCGTTGTTGGCCGGTGTGCTGGCCACGGGCGGCCGCTTGAATCTGAGCCGCGTGCTGCGATCCGAAGAATTCGCACCGCGGGCCGAATTGATCACGGCGCCGGATATTGTCACGGCGGGCGTTGCGGCGAACGACCTGGTGGTGCGCTACTGGAATCCGGCCGGGATCGACCCGGATTCGCTGGACGCCGGGGACCTCTCGGTGACTCGCCGCTGGGGCGCCCGCGAGGAGTTGGCCGTGAGTCTGCTCGCGGCGGAGGTCCAGGCCGAGGGGCGCGAGGTGCTGGCGACCTATCGGGTGCAGGCGCCGGGCGAGAGTTGGACGGCCCTGGATCACGGCGATTATTCGATCCTGCTGCAGCCTGGCCAGGTCAGCAACACCAGGCAACCGCCGCTGGATGCACCGGCCCAGCCCTTGGGCAGCTTTCGGGTCCAAATCCTTGATCCGTCCGTATTCTACGTGAATGCCTCCGACGATTCTCCCGTGATGCCGGTGGGGGCCGGGGGCAACGGCGATACGCAGGGCCGCTCCACGTTGCGAGCCGCCGTGCAGCAGGCCAATGCGGTCGTCGGTCCCGCAACGATCATCCTGAGTCCCGGTACGTTTTTCCTGAGCGGCGACGGCGACCCGGCGGATCCGGGGGGCAGCGGAGCCTTGGAGATCCACGGCGACATTACGATTGTCGGAGTGGGACAGGGCGACCCGGAGATCACGTACTCGGGGCTGCCCGATGTGCCGGGCGTGACGAATGTTGTCGGCGACGGGTCCGACCGCCTGTTCCACGTCCATCCGGGCGGGCGGTTGGAACTGGCCTGGCTACGGCTCGGCGGCGGGGCCGCGGACCAGGGCGGGGGGATTCTCTCCGCGGGAGATCTGGTGCTCCGCGAGGCGGTTGTGGCGGAGAACGTGGCCAGCGGCGTCGGCGGCGGCTTGGCTGTGACGGGAGGAACGGCCCAACTGGACGAAGTCACCTTCTCCGGCAATGCCGCCGCGGATGGGGGAACCGCGCTGGCCATCACGAACAATGCCGAAGCCTGGATTCACCGAGCTGCCATTGTTCACAACGGCGATGCGGTGCAAGGTCCGGGCTACGCCGTACTGACCCAATCCGCGGGACGGGTCGAGATCGTCAATACGACCGTTTCCAACAACTGGGGCGGGGTGCTCGCCAGCGGCGATGTGCTGTTACAGAACGTAACCGTCGTGGAGAACACGCAGGGAATGCT